>JBBQBG010000008.1:0-38086 GCA_038317285.1 Burkholderiales bacterium
GCCAAGGCCTCGATCAGGCGAAACACGTAGGAGCGGTCCACGCTGCCCAACATCTGGCGCACCGTGCCCTCTTGCAACTGGCCTGAGCCGAAGGCAATCGCCTGGTCGGTCAGACTCAGCGCGTCGCGCATGGAGCCGCGAGCGGCCCGGGCCAGCAGGCGCAGCGCCTGGGGCTCGGAGGGCACGTTTTCCTGGCCCAGCACATAGGTCAAATGTTCGCGGATGGTCTCGGGCGCCATGGGCCGCAGGTTGAACTGCAGGCAGCGGCTTAAGACGGTCACCGGCACCTTTTGCGGGTCGGTGGTGGCGAGCACAAATTTCAAATACTCGGGCGGTTCTTCCAGCGTCTTCAACATGGCGTTGAAGGCGGTGTTGGTCAGCATGTGCACCTCGTCGATCATGAAGACCTTGAAGCGCCCTTGCACCGGCTTGTAGACCGCCTGCTCCAACAGGGCCTGCACCTCGTCCACGCCACGGTTGCTGGCAGCGTCCAGCTCCGTGTAATCCACAAACCGTCCGCTATCAATATCAGTGCAGGCTTGGCACACGCCACAAGGGCTGGCGGTGATTCCGCCGTTACCGTCTGGCCCTTGGCAGTTCAGCGACTTGGCCAAAATGCGCGACACCGTGGTCTTGCCCACGCCGCGCGTGCCGGTAAACAGGTAGGCGTGGTGCAGGCGCTGCGTGGTCAACGCGTTGGTCAGGGCTTGCACCACATGGTCCTGCCCCACCATTTCGGAAAAATTGCGGGAGCGGTACTTGCGGGCGAGCACGAGATAGGACATGCTTAGATTCTAATTGGCGCGGCGACCCGATCTTTGACCAAACCGCTGCAGACAGGATAGCCACGCATTAAACTGAAAGAACATTCAATTCATCACTACCTGACCTACATGGCCATCCACACCGCCCGTTGCTGGAGCGCGCTGCGCGGCTTGATAGCAGCCGTCGCCGCTTGCGCAGCCTTAGTTGTCCACGCGCAAGACACGTTGCGGGTGCTGACCTGGCCAGGCTATGCGGACCCCGATCTTGTGAGGGCCTTTGAGCAGCGCACAGGCAGCAAGGTTGAGATCACTTACATCGACTCAGACGATGCGATGTGGCAAAAGCTCAACAAGAACAAGGCTGTTGATTTCGACGTATTTGCAGTCAACACTGCCGAGTTGCAACGCTACATCCAGACCGGTCTGGCTGTCGCGATCGACACCGCCAATATCAGCCACACAGCGACCCAGTTGCCGCGCTTTCGGGACCTTAACGGCATACCTGGGCTGGTTCATGCGAACAAGGTGTACGCGATACCCTACACGTATTCGGAGATGGGGCTGATCTTTGACCGTCAGCAGGTCAAACAGCCGCCCACATCGATCCGAGCACTGTGGGACCCGCACTTGCGCGGCAAGGTGCTGCTGTACAACGGCGGTTCGCACAATTTTTCGCTGGCAGCCCAAGTCTTGGGAGACGTCACGCCATACCGCATCACGGTCACAGAATGGCCCGCAGCGGTAGACCAATTGATCGCCCTGCGGCGCAATGCCCAGGCCTTCTATACCCAGCCCGAAGAGTCGGTAGAAATGTTCAAGGCCGGGCACGCTGCGCTGATGTTTGCCAACTACGGCTCGCAACAGCTGCAATTGCTCAAAAAAGCCGGGGTAGACGTCGGCTATGTGGTGCCCAAGGAAGGCGCCCTGGCCTGGCTCGACTGCTGGGCCATCACCCGTGGGGCCAAAAACACCAAACTGGCCGAGGCCTGGATCAATTTCTTTTTAGAACCCCAGGCCGGTCATGCCTTGCTCACGCGACAGGGCCTGGCCAACACCACGTCAGAGTCGCCCTACCTGCGCCCACAAGACCGTTTGGTGTGGCTGGAGCCTGTAGAAAACGTGGACCGCCGCAGCGCACTGTGGGAGCGAATTTTGGCGGGCGACCGGGCCAGCAAGGTCTTGGCCCCATGAAATTTGGCATTGCGCTCAAACTGGGTTTGCTGCTCGCGGGGGTCAGCGTATTGACTGCCGGTGTGACCGGTTTTTATGCCTACCAAGCCAGCCGCAACTTACTGGTGCAGTCTGCCAAGGCCGAGTTGCTGACCACAACCACGGTGCTGGCCCGGCGCGTCACTTTGAACCGTGAAGAGGTATCGCGCAACCTGCAGGTGCTCAGCAGCCACCCGGCTGCGCTGGGAGCACTGGGCGCAACGGCCACCGCGCAAACCGACCAACTGGCCGCCTTGTTTGGGGCCATGATGCGCGCCAACCCGTCTTACTTTCAAATTCGGCTGATCTCGGCCAACGATAACGGCCTGGAAAGGGTGAGGGTCGACCGGGCGGACGACGGAATCGTCCGCGTACAAGGCGATGACTTGCAGGAGAAGGGCCATTTCTCGTACGTTTCGAATGCGTTGACGCGGCCAGCCGGCACTACCTATCTGTCGCGCATAGTCATCAACCACGAACGTGGCGCCCACGCGGGCCTTGATCAGCCCTCAGTCATCCTGGCCATGCCGGTCATGGATGTAGCGGGCCAGGCGCAAGGGGCCGTTGTCATTAACGTGGACCTCAACAATGTTTTTGCGACCCTGGCGGCCGATTTGCCCAAGGACTACCAGCTATTCCTGGCCAACGGCAAAGGCGACTTTCTGATTCATCCCGATCCAAGTCAGGCCTTTGGCTTCGACAAAGGGCGGCGCGTGCTGCTGCAAGACGAATTTGCCGCCACGCACGAACTGGTGGCCGGCAAGGCCACCCAAGTGACCGTAGAGGCCAAAGACGGGCGATACGCTGGCGCGCCCATCGTTGCATCTTTTATCGGCCGGGCCGTCAAAGTCAGCAGCGACGAAGACAGTTTCGTGCTGGGCTTGGCTCAGCCCCTGAGCGAAGTATTGGCGCAGTCCAACCGGTTGGGCATGGTGATCTTGCAACTGGTCGTTGGCCTTTGCCTGGTGTGCATATTGCTGGCCACACTGGTGGCGCGCGCGGTGACACGACCCATCGATGCCATGGGTGTGGCGGTGCAAGGCTTTGCGCGCGACCACCAATCCCCACCGTTGCAAAACCTGGCCGTCAACCGCCAGGACGAAATCGGCGTGTTAGCGCGCAGCATCCAGCAGATGCAAAGCGAGATACGCCAGCATTTACAAGACTTGCAGGAGAACCGCGAAGAACTGGAGCATATGGCCCGGCACGACGTGCTGACCGGCCTGCCCAACCGACGTGCCTTCCATGAGCGGCTGGAACACGCGTTGTCGCGCGCGCAACGCAGTGGGGAACGTTTTGCGCTATTTTTTATCGATGTGGACAACTTCAAAAGCATCAACGACAGTTGGGGCCATGATGGTGGTGACGCCTTGCTCAAGATCATTGCACTGCGCCTGGTTGCAACGACCCGCAAGGTAGACGCCATTGCCCGCATAGGGGGTGATGAATTTGTCGTGCTGCTGGACAACCCGGCCCAGCGTGAAGACGTGGCCAATATTGCCGAAAAGTTGTTGGAGAGCGTGCGCTCCCCCATCCTGCACCGGGGGCAGGAACTGCAGATTGGTTTCAGCATAGGCATCAGTCTGTACCCAGAAAACGGACGCACCGCGACCGAATTGATGGCCCGCGCCGACCACGCCATGTACCAAGCCAAGGACGCAGGACGCAACGGTTTTCGCTTTTCGTCGGGCAAAGCCAACCCTACATCGCCGACGCCGCTGTAGACCTGCGTCCCCATGGCGAAAGTGGGGCCATTCATGCGGCTACAATTCAGGTTGACGGGCCTTCCCGCATGGTGAAGCGGCCAACCGGGTCAGGTGGGGAACCAAGCAGCCCTAACTGTGGAGCCAGTGCCGGGGTCAGGCTCGTCAACCTTATTTTTCGACTGCGACTGCTGTCATGGACTTAACGTTCTTGTCAGTGAAAACGTTCGCTTTTGCATCTTTTCCCTACTACGGTCATGTCGGTTTTAAGTAGCCGGGCAAAGGGCCGCCGCGCACAGTTCAACACTAGCGTTCATCGGGCATTGCCTCCTCATTTCAACATGGCCAAATAGGAGTCGCAAAAAAACCCGGTCATGTGTTGGCCCATGATGGCGAATGGAATGGGGAATCGCGCGGCGGATGCGAATTGGCGCCAGCGGCGGCCACTGGCAGTTAGCCAGCGACTCGCTGTATGACCTTCAAGTATGCCCATACCTGTGTAAAGGCGGTTTTGGCCTTCTCGTCCTTGTGCCAGTAGGGCACGGTCAAAGAGGCGCCATCATCCAAGAGCGTGATCTGAATGCCAGGTCCTTCTGCGGGACCGTTCATTTCAATGTGCCGAAAGCTTTGCTTCGCCTCTTCGACAGTGGTGTTCTGATACTTGGCGATCTCTTCGAACCCAAATGGAAACACCTCCAGCGCTGGATCCGCTTTCATAAGTGCGTCAGCGATAACCCCCTTCCGCGCCTCCTTTAAAGGGACGGGTGGACCTGGGTTAATTTCCTCGTTTTCGTCGTCCAGCTCTGTCTGCGCGGTGACGAGGGCATCAACGCCCGGCTGCTTCAAGAAAAGGTGAAAGTCGTAGCTCAAGCCATTCTCCAAAAAGTGGCGAAACGGATATCGGATGTTGATTCGGAAGCTGATTTCTACGACAGCTTTTAGTCGATGCCTCCAATGTAGCCGCGCATCTCGAACGGAGGGTAGCGCAGCATACTTGCCTTCGACAGTCTATCGAGCGGACCGGTTGAAATACTGACCGCCAAGACCTGGCAGTTAGTCGAAGGACATCTTGGCACCCTGAATTCACACCAGTAGCACAAAGGGTTCTTCGGTCAACCGGCATAGCGGTCATGCTTTTGCGCCATACGAAGCGAAGCCAGATTGTGCGTCGCAGTGCAACACTCGATGCGGTTTACGGGGTCGCGAATGGTCCATCCCACTTCTCGCGCGGTCGCATACCGCTTGCCTGGGAAATGGAGCACATCGCCAATGACTGTGCCAGACTCATCGCATACCAGGAGCATTTCCAGATCGTCGCAGGAGTAACCGTTTTCGTTGAAGCGCTTTTGAATGGCGTGAGGGCTGGCTATTCTTGAAGGATTGAATTTACCGCGGGCGACAGGATCGCCCGAGATGCGGATCAGAATCGGAAGGTCGGCCTCGGTCACGTGGCGCAGGGTAATACGTGCATGTTTGATCACCGGTGTATCTTAATCGTTGCTGTTAGCCCTCGTCGGATATACCTTGGTAGCTATAAAAAACATAGCATTCTGCAAACCTGATTCTGTAACACACACCATCTACCCGACGCCCACCAGGGCTAGGCTCTCCTACTTCCTTTGGAGATACCCCAGCACCCCCAGCCCCGCCCGCCATCCGCTGGCAAAGCAAGCCTGCAGCAGATAGCCGCCGGTTGGCGCTTCCCAGTCCAGCATTTCTCCGGCGCAGAACACGCCGGGTAATGACTCCAACATCAACCCGGTTGTCAACGCTTCGAACAACACGCCACCAGCGGTACTGATCGCCTCGTCTAGTGGACGTGCCGCCGTCAGCGTGATGGGCACGGCCTTGATGGCAGCGGCCAGTCGGATGGGGTCTGCCATGGCCTCCTTCGACATGGTCTCGTATAGGAGGCCCGCCTTGATGCCGTCGATACTGATGCGACTTTTCAGGTGGCTGGAAAGCGAGCGCGTGCCGCGCGGGTGGCGCACTTCGGCCAGCACTTTTTCGGCGCTCATGTCGGGTAGCAGGTCCAGGTGGAAGGTAGCGCTGCCGGTGCGGATGATCTCGTCGCGCAGCAGGCTGGACGCGGCGTAGACCAGGCTCCCCTCTACGCCGGTGGTAGTGGCCACAAACTCGCCCTTGCGGACAAAATCCACGCCCGCAGACGTGCTGACTGCAATCTTCACGGACTTGAACGGCTGACCCGCAAATCGGCTGGAGAAGTGTTCGCTCCACCCCCCTTTGACATCAAAGCCGCAATTGGCCGGGATGAGCGGGGCCACGGCCACGCCGCGAGCGGCCAGTAGCGGTACCCAGGCACCGTTGGAGCCCAGGCGGCCCCAGCTACCGCCGCCCAGTGCCAGTACGACGGCGGCGGCTTGCACCATCACAGGCCCGTGCTCGGTGTCGAACTGCAGACCCATACCCGTGCCTTCGGACTCGGTCCAACCGGTCCAGCGGTGGCGCATATGGAACTGCACGCCCCGTCCATTTCCAGAGCTAGCGCCCGCACCATTGCCCGTGTCGGGGGCAGGATTACGCAATCGCTGCAACCAAGCGCGCAGCAAGGGCGCGGCCTTCATATCTTTGGGGAACACGCGTCCTGACGAGCCGATAAAAGTCTCTATACCCAGGCCCTGTGCCCAGGCGCGCACCGCCGTGGGGTCCATGTCGTGCAGCAATTCTTCGATGACGGCACGGCGCGCACCGTAGCGTCCGGCGAATGTATCGGCACCTTCGGAGTGGGTGAGGTTGAGGCCGCCCTTGCCCGCCAGCAAGAACTTGCGGCCAATCGAGGGCATGGCGTCATACAGGTGCACGGACGCACCGGCGTCGCTGAGCACTTGGGCGGCCATCAAGCCCGCCGGGCCACCGCCGATGACAACAACGGGCAGGGTCGATGAAGACGAAGACTGCAAGGGAATAGGCGACGGCATGGGGGTATCAGCGTTCATGGGCTTGTTAGTTCAATCAAAGTGCCGTGGGCGGTCAAAAAAGCAGCGCGGACGGTTTGTCCGGCTTGGGCCTTGGCAACCGCAGCCTGGTATTCCAGTAGCTGGGCGCGCAGCGCGGGCTGCAACTGCGGTTGGGCGTTGGATTTGTAGTCCAGCACCCACCATTGTCCGTCATCAGCACCATCCGACCCACCACCCGCTCCCGCCCGGCGCTGCACCAGGCGGTCCATGCGCAGTAGACGCCCTTTGTGCACCAAGCCGACCTCGTTGCCCTGCCAGGCGAGCTGGCTTGCATCCCACGCCCAGGCGCCCTCTCCTTGCAGGATGCGCGCGGCCATGGCCTGGGCGGTGCGCAGCTGGGTGGCGTCCAGATCAAACTCCAACGCCACGCTGCTCTCTAGCGAGTCGGGCCAGCTTGGCGCATTAGGTACGGAACCCATAGGCGGCAGATAACGCTCCAACAGGCGGTGCATGGCCTGGCCTATGCGGCTCTCCAGGCTACCACTTACCTCCGCAGTCGCGTTGCCAGATGCTACAAAATCAATAGCTGCCGACGCTTGTTCTACGAGGGCTAACGGCATATCTGGCAATGAGGGTAGGCTGAAGACGGCTTCTTCGGCACTGTCCAGGCTGGCCGCCGCATCGCCCGGCACTTGCCAAGGCGCATCGGTGGCTTGTGCCTGCAGGCGCTGCCACCAACTGGCAGGGTTGCCGATGTGGGGCTCCAGGCTCGACAGCACCAGCGTGCGCTGGGTGCGGGTCAGCGCCACATAGAGCGCGTTCAGCTCTTCACGGCGACGGGCAGCTTGTTCAATGGCCAACACATCGGCCACACAGGCCGGCGGCTTGGATTCGCTGGCCAGGTAGACAAAGCGCTGGGGAAACGCGGCCTCGCCCGGCCAATCGACCAGCACGCCCATGGTCTGCGCCTTCAAGGCCTCACCATCGGTGTCAAGCAATAAGACCAAGGGTGCCTCCAGCCCCTTGGCACCGTGCACCGTCAACAAGCGCACCGAATGGGCATCGGCCCGCACCGGTGCCGGGTTGCCACCAGCACGCAATGCGCGCACCAATGCGTAGGCGGTGAGGTAGCGCCCGCCGTCCACCTGCAGCGCTGCCGACAACAAGGCACGCAAGTTGGCCAGCACACCTTCGCGCTGGTTGGCAGGTGTGGCGGCGGCGAAGCGGGCCAGCACGTCGCCGTGGTGATAGATGGCGCTCAGCGCGTCGTGCGGCGGCAGGGTGTCGACCCAGCTTTTCCACAGGGCCAGCACCGCGCCCAGTGGGGCCAGTGTTGGGGGCAGGCCCTGGGCTTGCTGAAGGACCTGGAACCAGCTGGGTTTGACGGGCGCTGCTGCCGTGGTCGGTGCGCCCGAATCGTCAAACAGTGCGGCCTGCGCATCGGTTCGGGCGGCTGCCTGCAGCGCGCGCTGGCGCAGCACCAGTTGCACCAGATCGTCGTCGCTCACGCTGAACAGCGGCGACTTCAGAACCCGCGCCAATGACAAGTCATGCGCGGGTGATACCAAAGCATCCAACAAGGCCACCAGGTCTTGCACCTCTGGCATGTCGGCCAGTTCGTTCTTCTCGGGCTGTTGGGCGGGTATGTGCAGAGCGGCCAGCTCGGCCTGCATCAGGCCCAGGCGCTCGCGCTTGCGGGCCAGCACCATGATGTCTTGCGGCCTGAGGGCTTGCGTTTGCAATTGCTGCGCCAGCCACTGGGCGGCCTGACGGCATTCCATGGTCTTGCGGGTTTCCTCGGCGATTAAGCGCGGGGTCGTGAGGGAATCGCGCCAACCGGCTCCTAGCGTCGGGGAATCGGTGAGCGCTGCGTCGTCAGCCTCGTCATCAACTGCTGCAGCCAGTGCATCATCTCCCTCCTGCCGTGCGATACGCGGTAGCTTGAAAATACTGCCCTCCCCTTGCGACTCGGTGCTGTGGGCGCGAAAGCCATCAAACTCCGCATTGGCCTGCGCATGGGCCATCACGTCGTTGACCAAGCCAATGATGGCGGGCGCATTGCGCCGCGTATGGTCGCAGCTCAACAGGTCTCCACCCAGTCCATCGGCCACAAAGCGCTGCGCCGCCTTGAACACCTGCGGCTCGGCCCGGCGGAAGCGGTAGATGCTCTGCTTGGGGTCGCCCACCAGAAACATGCTGGGCGCATTGCCAGCACCGGCGTAGCTAGACAGCCAGGCGCTCAGCGCCTGCCATTGCAGCGGGTTGGTGTCCTGAAATTCGTCGATCAGCAGGTGGCGCACGCGGGCATCGAGCCGCTCTTGCACCCATCCGCTGAGCACGGGGTCGGCCATCAGCGCCAACGCGGAGCGCTCCAGGTCGCCCATGTCGATCCAGCCCCGTTCGCGCTTGAGCTGGGCGTATGACACCACCAGCAAGCGCGTCAACCGCGCCATGCGCTGCTGGTGCAGCCAGGCCAAGTGCTGCGCCTGGACCTGGCCGATCTCGATCAGGCAGTCCTGCGCCTGGCGCACCGTCTCGATGCCCGCCAGCTTGTCACTGAGCTTGCGCGGCGTGCCCTTTTGCGTGAGCAAGGCGGCATGGGCGGCGGTGAGGTCGCCTGCGGTGATGGCCTGCTCCAGCGCGGTGGCCGCCTCCAGGCAACTCTTGAGCGTGGACGCGCCCAGCAGCCGGGCCGCGTCCAACAACAGGCCCCGCACGCGCGCACTGTTCAACACCGCCTCGGGAGTGGCTACGTCGGCAAACGCTGGAAACTGCTCGGTAAAGTGCAGTACCGAGGCATCGACCACGCCCTGTTCATCGGCCAGCACAAACTCCACGCGCTTGGACAACGCGGCTTCCAGCGCCTTTTGCGTTTGGTGGCGGCCATGGGTGGCAACCGCGTCCAAGTAGTCTTGCCGGGCTTCGGGCTCCGCTGCCACAGTTGTCTGAAAGCGGGGCCACACCAGGGCTACGGCCTTGGCATCGTTTTCCAGTAATTCGTATTGGCTGGGCAGGCCCAGATCACCCAGGGCTTGCAGAGGCGCGCTGCGCAGCAAGGCCGCAAACCAACTGTGGAAGGTGCGTATCTGCACCGGCCGACCGGCCATCAACAGGGACGCATGCAGGCCACGCAGGGTTTGCAGTTGCGCAGGCGTGGGCTCCTGGGTCAGACCACGGTTGAC
Organism: Burkholderiales bacterium; assembly: GCA_038317285.1. GTDB lineage: Bacteria > Pseudomonadota > Gammaproteobacteria > Burkholderiales > Burkholderiaceae_C > Allorhodoferax. The sequence continues at coordinate 9,777 of JBBQBG010000008.1, forward strand.
CAACTCCTGGCGCAGCTCGGCGTCGGTTTGGTGGGCGAAGTGCAGCAGCCATTCCTGCAGGCGCTGGCGCATTTCTCCGGCTGCCTTTTTGGTAAAAGTGATGGCCAGAATTTCGTGCGGCGCGCTACCCTCTAGCAGAGCCCGCACGATGCGCGACACCAGCATCCAGGTCTTACCGGCACCGGCGCAGGCCTCGACCGCGACGCTGCGGCGCGGGTCGCAGGCGATGGCATAAAAGCGCTTGCGCTCAACCGTGACTCCGTTGTGTTCGAAAGCAGCCAGGAGCCTGGGCGGCAGAGCGTTGAGCGCCGGTAAAGGAGGAGCCCCCAAATCGGGCCGAGGACACGGAGCCAAACGCACAGCCGCCCCGGCGCCAGGCGGGGGTTGCGCGGAATCGTCGTGCGCGTTTGTCATGTGGTTTTCCAGAAGTCTTTGCGGCACAGACCACGGGCTTGGCAAAAGTCACATGTCGTCCCCTCGCCCAGCGCCGGCAAGGCTGCGCCTTGTGCAATGCGCTCCATATCCAACAGGATGCCCCCGATCAACGCATCCCGCGCCTCCACCACATCGGGCTGGGCATACGTCTTGGTGGCATCCTTTTCAGCCACATTCACGTAGGCGGCCTGCAAGGTGTCGTCGGGCAACAAGGCGGCATAAAAGGCGAGCTGCGTGTCCTCTAGCGGGTCTTTGGTGCGAGACGCAGTCTTGGCGCTGGACTCGGTTTTGTAGTCCAACACCAGTACCGAGCCATCGCCCAGGTGGTCGATGCGGTCAATGCGCCCGAGCAAGGTGACCGGGCCAATGCGCTGGGTTTGGGCAACTTCGGCGCTGTGGAACGTGGCGCCAGTGGCCTCGTGCCGCTCCAGCCAGCGCAAATAACCGTCGCGCACCGTTGGCCAGGCAGCCGCAAAGGGCAGGAACTCACCATCCCCCAAGCCCATGGACTGGGTGGTCTCCAGACTGGCTTCGTTGAGCAACTGCAGCTTCACTGCAGCGTCGGGATGGCTATGCGGGGCCAAGGCCTCGTGGAAGCGTTTCAACACCTCGTGCAGCCACAGGCCAAAGTCCCGCTTGCCGACGGCACCGTCCAACTCGTCGACAGACTGCAAGCCGAGTTGGCGCATCGCAAAAAAACGATACGGGCAATTGCGCAAATCTTCATACGCGCTGGCCGACAGATGGCTAACGGGTACCAAGCGCCCAACCGGCAGCGGCGCAACGACCGGTGTCGGCACGACCGCCCTACCCGGCCGCGGGTCTGCTGCCAACGGTGGGTTGGCGCGGGCCCATTGCACCTGCTGCACCAGCACGCTGGGCAGCAAGGTCTCGCCGGTGTCATCACTACAGCGCCACAGCACATCGCAAAAAGGTGTTTGCAGGGCATGTAGCCAGGCCGCAAAGGCGATGGCCTGCAAGTCATCCCGCGACGGCAGCCCCAGGGCCGCGCGCTGGGCGGCGGTCCAGCCACCGGGCGGCTCGGGCGAGGGGTTAAGGCGCACCTCATCGCAGCCCGCCAACACCACCGCCGCAAAGGGTCGCCCCAGCATCTGGCTCATGGGCAAGATCACTAGTTGCTCATGCAGCGGATAGGGTGGCGAGAAGCTGGCGCCTTCCAGTGCCTGGTTCACCCAGTTCGTGAATTCGGCCAGATCCATGCGCCGTGCCGACCAGAGGGCCTGCTGCGACAGCACGTCCCAAGACTGCTGCACAGGGCCAGCCAGCCGCAAAGCCGCAAGCACCTTGGTGCCAGCCTCGTCCGCTACCAATGCATCCCACAGGCCGCAGCCCTGCAATGCCTCTCGCAGAGCGGGCAGCCACCCTGCCAGCGTGTGGTTGCCCTGCAAGCCTTGGCGCAACGCGTTGGCCGAGGTGTGGCATTCCAAACAGGGTTGAGACTTTTGAAACGTCGCCCCATGTGCAACACTGCGCCAATCGGCAATCTGGTCGCGGCGGATGGCGGCTTCTAACTCGGCGACCAACGTTGCCGCAAAGGCTGGCGCGCCTTTGAGCCATGCCAGCACTGCGTCGCTCGACGCATTCCACACGGCCGCCTTGAGCAGGGCCATGAGCTGCGCGCCGGCATGGCTGGTCGACAGCTTCCAGCCGTTTTCATCGCGAATCTGCACGTCTACGTTTTCCAGCATGGAGCGCACCCTGCGCGTCAAGGCGCGGTCCGAAGACACCAGCGCGAGCGGGTAGCGCCCGGCGGCGATATGCGAAATGGCGCAAGCCGCAGTCCGTTGCGCTTCGTCTTCCGCATCACTGCAAGCGTGCCAGGCAATGCCATTTGGACCATCAGGCAAACCAGATGGTGATACGGGATGGCTCGCCAACGCCATGCTGGCCATACGAGAGCCCCAGCACTGCTGGAGCGCGGGCAACATGGGATCGGCAGCCAAGCCTTGCACCATCAGCAGGCAGTCCACATGGGTCTGCACACTGGTCTCAAATAACAGGTCACTGGCATACGCAGACTGGGCGGCCCATTCCACGGCAATGCGGGCCACTGCGGCTTCCATGGCCAGCGCGGGGCCTTCCAACCCGAACATGGCGGCGTGGCGGGCCTCTTGCACCCAGTCTGCCCGCCGCTCGGGTGCACAAGCTGCAGCCAAAGGCCCCAATTGCTGCGCCGCCTGTACCAAGAGGCCCGCCAATACATCCTGTTGAGCACCCAGCCCGGCCGCGCGCAACAGGGCGGACGCAGTGAGTGTGTCCTGCGCCATGTCAAAGGCGATATCGGTCGCGCCGGGGCGGGGCCATCCCATGCTGGTACTCCAGCTTTGGGTGGTTTCGAACTGCGGTGCAAAACCATCGGGAAAGCGCTGCGCCCATAGCTTGGAGGCCAAGGGCCGCAGTTGCGCATAGGGCAGCAACACCAGCGTGCGGGCCGGATGCGCACCGCGCCGCAGCATCTCCGCATGAATGCGCGGCAGCAGTCCAACCACCGGATCAGTCCACAGTCGCACCGCCGGGTGGCTCAGGGCAAGGTCGGAGGAAACAGGGCTCAGAGAATCAATTTTTACTATGTTGGTCATAGGCGGGCCGCCCCTGGCAAGGCCTTGGTTTCTGTCACAATGGCCGCCACCTGAGATGTATCGCAAACTCCAAAAGGAAACTCCATGGCCAGCGCCCTGATCAAACATGTAACCGATGCCACTTTCGAGGCTGATGTGCTGAAGTCAGCACACCCGATTCTGGTGGACTATTGGGCCGAATGGTGTGGTCCTTGCAAAATGATTGCCCCAATTCTGGACGAAGTCTCCACCGCGTACGAAGGCAAGCTCAATATTGCCAAGATGAACGTGGACGAGAACCGCGAAATACCTGCCAAATTTGGCATTCGTGGCATCCCAACCTTGATGCTGTTCAAGGACGGCCAATTGGCTGCAACCAAAGTGGGCGCTTTGAGCAAAGCCCAGTTGGTCGCCTTCATTGACCAACAATTGGCTTAATTTCGTCCTGGCGACCGCGTCACAGCTTCGCGGTCGCTTTTTTGCTGTCATAATTCAAACCGTTTACCAGCAACCCACAAGGGCTGGTCCCGTTCCCGGGCTAAGAACACGGAGGCCAAGCGACAGGTCTTGCCTCACCCCCTCCCCTGAATTTTTCTGTCTCATCACTCCGAACTTTCGGTCATTTCCCCTACGGGACCCATTCCATGCACTTAAACGAACTCAAAGTCCTGCACGTATCAGAAGTCCTGAAGCAGGCTGAAGAGCTTGAGATTGAAAACACCGGCCGTATGCGCAAGCAGGAGCTGATGTTCGCCATCATCAAGAAGCGCGCGCGCACCGGCGAGCAGATCATTGCGGATGGCGTACTGGAAATTTTGCCCGACGGATTTGGTTTTTTGCGTAGCCCCGACACCAGCTACACCGCCAGCACCGACGACATCTACATCAGCCCCAGCCAGGTGCGCCGCTTCAACCTGCACACCGGCGACATGATCGAAGGCGAAGTGCGCACCCCCAAAGACGGCGAGCGCTACTTTGCACTGAACAAATTGGACAAGGTGAACGGTGGCGGACCGGAAGAGAACAAACACAAAGTGATGTTCGAGAATTTGACGCCCCTGTTCCCCAAGGTGCAGATGCGCCTGGAGCAGGAGATCAAAGGCGAAGAAAACATCACCGGCCGCGTCATCGACATCATCGCGCCCATAGGCAAAGGCCAACGCGCGCTGATCGTGGCCCAGCCCAAGAGCGGCAAGACGGTGATGATGCAGCACATTGCACATGCCATTTCCGCCAACTACCCCGACAGCTACCTGATGGTCTTGCTCATCGACGAGCGTCCTGAAGAAGTGACCGAAATGCAGCGCACCGTCAAGGGCGAGGTGATTGCCTCTACCTTTGATGAACCGGCCGCCCGCCACGTACACGTTGCTGAAATGGTGATCGAGCGCGCCAAGCGTCTGGTCGAGCTAAAAAAAGACGTAGTGATCTTGTTGGATTCCATTACCCGTCTGGCCCGTGCCTACAACAACGTGGTGCCCTCCTCCGGCAAGGTATTGACCGGCGGTGTGGACTCCAACGCCCTGCAACGCCCCAAGCGTTTCTTGGGTGCCGCCCGCAACGTCGAAGAAGGCGGCTCGCTGACCATCATCGCCACCGCGCTGGTGGATACCGGCAGCCGCATGGACGAAGTGATCTTTGAGGAGTTCAAGGGCACCGGCAACTCCGAAATCCACTTGGACCGCCGCCTGTACGAAAAGCGCGTGTTCCCATCGATCCAGCTCAACCGCAGCGGTACGCGCCGCGAAGAATTGCTGCTGCAGCCCGAAATCTTGCAAAAGACCCGCATTCTGCGCCAGTTCTTGTACAACATGGACGAAGTGGAAGCCATGGAAATGGTGCTCAAGCAGATGCGCGCTACCAAGACGAACAGCGAGTTTTTCGACATGATGCGTCGGGGTGGATAACTAGCCCCCACGCTCCGCCGCTGCGCGGGTCGCTGCCCCCCAAGGGAGTGCATTTTGTCTTGGGGCCGCCCGGCGGCAAAACGGCTAGGTTATAATCTAGGGTTTACGCGAAAAGTACGCTGAAGCATTTCAATGCGCAATAGGTTTGCGCATGGCCAGCGCGGCTCTTGCGACTGATGGAGATAGTATGAAAGAAGGCATTCACCCCAATTACCGTGAAGTGTGTTTCATGGACATGTCGAACAACTTCAAGTTTGTGACACGTTCTTGCGCCAACACCAAGGAAATGATTGACATGGAAGACGGCCGCAAGCTGCCGTTGTACAAGTTGGACACCACCAGCGAATCGCACCCTTTCTACACCGGTACGCAAAAATCCGTGGACAACATGGGTGGACGCGTGGAGCGCTTCCGCAACCGTTTCGGAAAAGGCAAGGCCGCAGCGCCTGCAGCAGCCGAATAAACCGGATTCAGGTGTTGGCCTGAACCGTCACAAAAAAGCAGCCCGTACTTCCGTGCTGCTTTTTTTTATTGCAGTTGATTGAGTGAACCACCCTAATCCCGCCATCGTGACCCAGGCAGGCGCCAGACGCCTTCCGCGCTGGGCCTTGCTGCTGCTGTGCTTTGCCTATGTTTTGCCAGGATTCCTGGGCCGTGACGCATGGAAAAGCGAAGACATGGCCGCTTTGGGTTTTATGGCCGAACTGGTACATGGCACTTCCCAGTGGCTGGCGCCCACCCTTATCGGCCTGCCCGCCGATAGCCCCGCTGTATTGCCGTACTGGCTGGGCGCATGGGCCATGCAATTGGCTCCAAGCTGGGCAAGCGCAGATTTTGTGGTCCGCATTCCCTTCGCATTGATGTTGGGATTGGCGATGGTTGCCACGTGGTATGGCACTTACTACCTGGCACGCAATCCATTGGCACAGCCAGTCCCTTTTGCCTTTGGTGGCGAGGCGCTGCCGGCGGACTATGCGCGTGCGATGGCCGATGGCGGACTCTTGGCCTTTATCGCCTGCCTTGGGCTGCTACAGCTCGCACACGAAGCCACGCCTGCTTCGGCGCAACTCGGCTTTTCAGCGATGTTCTTTTATGCGATGGGGGCCTTACCCTACCGCCGTCGCGGGCCGGCCGTTGCCGCAGCATTGGGGCTGATCGGTCTATCGCTTTCGGGGGCGCCCAGCCTGGCAGTTTTGTTCGGGCTGGGTAGCGCCACACTGCACTATGTGGACCGCGAGGTCGACGGCCCCGACACCGCCCGAAACCGCCGCATTGCCAAGGAGAGCTTCGCCATCGGGCTGACTACGCTGATCGGCGCGGCCTTGGCCATGGCCCTGGATCTATTTCGGTGGAAGCTGGAGCTACCCCACACCCCATGGGCAGACTGGAGCGGCTACATACAACTGCTGGTCTGGTTTACATGGCCAGCATGGCCCCTGGCACTGTGGACCTGGTGGCGCTGGCGTTACCAGTTGTTCAACCGTCGCATCAGCAGACACATCGCGCTGCCGACATGGTTTGTCGGGGTGTGCGCGGTGGCGGCACTGACGACCGGATCGTCCGACCGCACCCTATTGCTGGCCCTGCCAGCACTGGCCACGTTGGCAGCCTTTGCCCTGCCCACGCTCAAACGTCAGGTTTCCGCCTTGATTGACTGGTTCACCCTGCTGTTCTTCTCTGGATGGGCCTTTACGATTTGGGTGGTCTGGATTGCAATGCAGACCGGTATTCCGGCCCAGCCGGCTGCCAATGTTGCACGCTTGGCTCCGGGCTTTGAACCTAGCTTCTCATTTTTTACTTTTGCCATCGCGGCCCTTGCGACTATTGCGTGGACTGGTCTGGTGAAATGGCGGATCGGTCGACATCCCGCCGCGATTTGGAAAAGTTTGGTACTGCCGGCCGGGGGCGCTGCCTTGTGTTGGCTGCTGGGAATGACACTTTTGATGCCGCCACTCAACTATGCCCAAAGTTATACCGTCCTGGTGCAGCGCACCAAGATGCAGTTGACTGCGCCTGGTTGCGTAGAGACGCTGGGGCTGGGCCAGGGGCAGATTGCCGCGTTTCAGTTCTACGGCAGCCTGCAGCTTTTGCCGGCGCAGGTCGATGCGAACTGCCCCTGGCTGTTGGTCGAGCCGCTACCTGATTTAACCGCGCCGCCCACGGTAAACATGTCGACTTGGGCACAACATGCATTGATCTTGCACCCGGCCAACGCTGGCGAATCCGTGCTGCTTTTCAAGCGGCAGGCGCCGACAATCAGTGAATACTCGAAACTTCCAGCACCGAGCGAACCCGCTGCGGCGGAAACGTCAGCGAAAAAGTAGAGCCCTTGCCGGGAAAGCTATCAATCGTCAGCTCAGCCCCATGGCGCTGAGCCACATGCTTGACGATGGCCAAACCCAGACCAGTGCCGCCGGTTTCCCTTGAGCGACTTCTGTCCACCCGATAGAACCTTTCAGTCAAGCGCGGAATGTGTTCCTGCGCAATACCAGGGCCCTGGTCCTTGACATAGAAAACCATACCGCCATCAGACAATGACTTAAGGCCCACATCGATGCGCCTCTGAGCGGGTGTGTAGCGTATAGCGTTGCCAATGAGATTAGACATGGCGCTGTGCAGCTCCAGCGAAGAGCCAGCGATCTCGCAACCTGGAGTGTGCTCAAACCGCAGATCGTGCGATTGGGTCCACAGCAAGTGCGAGAGATCGCGCGCGTCTTGCTCACACTGCTGCATCAACAGATCGGCAGAAACCCATTCATGAACAGACGGCAAGGGACTGCCTTCCAAGCGGGAAAGCGTCAGCAAATCACTAACAAGGGTCTGCATACGTGTGGCCTGCTGCGACATTAGTCCCAGGTAACGATGACGCTCTTGGTCATTCAGTGGGAGCGTTTGCAGTGTCTCGACAAATCCGGCAAGCACCGTCAAAGGTGTGCGGATTTCATGCGAGACATTGGCGACAAAATCGCGACGCATCGCCTCTGCCTGTTCAACCGCTGTGATATCGCGCGATAGCAATAGCAAACGTCCGTCGCCATAGGGATGCAGGTTGACCGACAAGGTCACGGGTTTGGAACTGCTGTTCTCTCGCCCCGGCATCGTGACGTCATGCAAAAAGTTGTGCGCGAACATATAGGCTGCGAATCCGGGGTCACGCACCAGATTACCAAAATGCTGCAGCAGGTCACGCCGCACATCAAAGCCAAAATGGTCAGCCGCAGTTTGGTTGAACCACTCTATGCGCGCCTCGGAATCTAAAAGCACCACACCGTTGGGGGATGCCTGTAAAGCGGCCAGAAAATCCTTGAGACGGCTATCGCTCTCCACCGTCAAACGACTGCTCGCCCGAAGCATACGGCGTATGCGGTCATAGGCTTCACCCCAGAGTCCATTGCCTATCGACAGGTCATCAGCCGCGCCCGAACGCAACCAACGCAATAACCGCAAACCCCGCACGCTATCCAAAACAAACCATACATAACCGCCGAGCAAAGTCATCGCCAAGGTAATTTGCCATTCGTCACCCTTGGGCGCAATCAACCAGCCGATGCAGGCTGCGCCCGCTTGGCACAGCACCAGTGAAAGCAGCCGCCAGTACATGCGATATTTGAAATGCAGCAGTTAGCTAAATGCCAGACTTTTCGGCAACGGCTGTTGCAGGCGCTGGCGTGGCAGTCAGGCGGTAGCCCGCACCCCGCACCGTCTCCACCATGGGGCCGGCCGACGTCAGTGCCTCGCGCAAGCGTTTGACGTGCACATCCACCGTACGTTCCTCGATATACACATGGTCACCCCATACCTTGTCCAGCAACTGGGCGCGACTGTGCACACGCTCTGCGTGGCCCATGAGGTAATGCAACAACTTGAATTCTGTGGGACCCAGCTTTAGGGGTTTGTCTTCAAATGACACGCGATGCGTCGCCGGGTCCAGTACCAGGGCGCTAATGGTCAATACCTCGCCCGCTTGCTCTGGCGTGCGGCGGCGTAACACCGCACGAATGCGTGCGAGTAACTCTTTGGTTGAAAACGGTTTGGCAATGTAATCATCGGCACCAGCATCCAGCCCAGCCACGCGGTCTGCTTCGTCGCCACGCGCAGTCAGCATGATCAGTGGCACGGACTGGGTGCGCGGATCAGCACGCCAGCGTTTGGCCAGCACAAGACCACTCTCGCCCGGCAGCATCCAGTCCAGCAAAATAAGGTCAGGGAGGCCAGCATCCAGATCCCGCTGGGCCGTGACGCTATCACTGGCCCAGATGGGACGAAACCCGTTGTGCCGCAGATTAACGGCAATCAATTCGGCAATGGCGGACTCATCCTCCACAACCAGAACGGAGGGCATATTTCTCATCTGACCACCGACTCAATTTTTTCCATCGAGGTGTGACGTACGTCTTCACCCTTGACGACGTAAATGATGAACTCGGCAATATTTTTGGAATGGTCGCCAATCCGTTCTATGGCCTTGGCCAGGAACAACAGATCTAAGCTTGGAGAAATCATGCGTGGGTCTTCCATCATGTAGGTGATGAGCTTGCGAACAAAGCCGTCAAACTCCGCATCAATCAGGTCGTCCTCTTTCAAGATGGCCACTGCAGCATTGATGTCTAGTCGTGCGAAAGCATCGAGTGCCTTGTTCAGTAGGCCGGAGGCCAGATCGGCGGCTACACGCAACTCCAGCGATGGCAGTGCGCGGGGTGAGCCACTTTGGATGATGGAACGCACCATGCGGGCAATTTTTTCGGCCTCATCACCAACCCGTTCCAGATTGGCCGTCGTTTTGGAGATGGCAATCAGCAAGCGCAAGTCGCGCGCCGTGGGCTGGCGTCGCGCAATGATGGACGACAGGTCGCGGTCGATCTCGATTTCCATGGCATTGACACGCGCCTCATTGGCTGTCACCTCGTTGGCAACCTCTACGCTGAACTGCGACAGTGCATAGATGGCACGACGGATTTGCGACTCCACCAATCCACCCAATTCCATGACCTGGGAGGAGACAGAAGTCAATTCGCTGTCGAATTGCGTTGATAAGTGTTTGTCTGCCATAAGTTTCCTTCTATTCCGTTCACAACATGCTCGGGGGCTACAGGCGAAAAGCCCTCAACCGAATCGGCCAGTGATGTAGTCTTCTGTTTCTTTGCGCGTGGGTTTAAAGAACATCTGTTCTGTAGCGCCAAACTCCACCAGATCGCCCAGATACATATAAGCTGTGTGGTCGCTGCAACGCGCGGCCTGCTGCATGTTGTGGGTGACGATGACCACGGTGTAGTCGCTCTTCAGTTCCACGATCAGTTCTTCAACCTTGGCAGTAGAAATGGGATCCAGAGCCGAGCAGGGCTCATCAAGGAGCAGCACTTCTGGCTTGATGGCGATACCGCGCGCAATACACAGACGCTGCTGCTGTCCGCCCGAAAGGCTGGAGCCACTCTGGTGCAGCTTGTCTTTCACCTCGGTCCACAAAGCCGACTTGCGCAAAGCCCACTCAACCCGCTCTTCCATATCGCTGGTGTTCAGAGACTCAAACAACTTCACGCCAAAGGCGATGTTGTCGAAGATGGACATGGGGAACGGCGTAGGCTTCTGGAACACCATGCCAACTTTGGCGCGCAACAGCGCGACGTCTTCCTTACTGGTCAGCAGGTTCTCGCCGTCCAGCATGATCTGACCTTCGGCGCGTTGTTCGGGGTAAAGCTCAAACATGCGGTTGAACACCCGCAGCAAGGTGGACTTGCCGCAACCAGACGGGCCAATAAAAGCAGTTACCTTGTTCTCTGGTATTTCCAGATTGATGCCCTTGAGGGCGTGGAACTTGCCGTAGTAGAAGTTCAAGTCCTTGACGGCAATCTTCGTCTTGGCAGGGGTACTATTGGTATTGAGCATGGGGGTATTTCAAATGAGTGGCGGCAACATGTATCAGGTCTTGGTGCGTGTCAATACCCGCGCAAGGACATTCAGACCTAGTACCGCGGCGGTAATGATGAAGACGCCGGCCCAAGCCAGTTTTTGCCAGTTTTCGTAAGGGCTCATCGCAAACTTGAAGATCGTCACAGGCAAGCTGGCCATGGGTTCACTCAAGCTGCTGGTCCAGAACTGATTGCTCAAGGCCGTGAACAGCAAGGGAGCCGTCTCACCGGCAATCCGTGCGACTGCCAGCAACACGCCGGTGATGACACCGGTTCTCGCTGCTTTGAGCGTGATGCTCAAAATAACTTTCCACTTGGGGGCGCCCAGCGCGTAAGCCGCTTCACGCAGACCCGGCGGGACCAATTGAAGCATGTTCTCGGTGGTACGAATCACCACAGGAATAACCAGCAACGACAGCGCAAGAATACCGGCATAGCCCGAGAACGACTTGAAGCGTGACACGACTACCGCATAGACAAAGAGTCCAATCACAATGGATGGCGCGGACAACAGGATGTCGTTGACAAAGCGCGTGATCGACGCCAGCCAGCTCTTGGAATCGAACTCCGCCAGGTAGATACCTGCCATCACGCCTATCGGCGTCCCCAGTCCGGTGGCCAAAGCCACCATCACGAAAGAACCATAGATCGCATTCGCCAAACCGCCTTCATCATTGGGCGGCGGTGTCATTTGGGTAAACGTGGCAACCGACAGACCACCGATTCCGAGGCGGATCGTTTCCCACAAAATCCAGAACAACCAGAACAAGCCGAACGCCATGGCGGTCAGCGCCAGACCCGTTGCCAACTGGTTGATGCGTTTGCGGTGCGCAAACTTGGCAGCCTTGAGCTGCGATGCCGTCGCGCTCATGTCTTGGCTCCTTCGTTCTTACGCAATTGAGCGAGCAGTAGTTTGGAGAGCGACAAGATGACAAAGGTAATGAAGAACAGCACCAGTCCCAAATACATCAGCGAGGCTTGGTGCAGGCCCTCGCCAGCCTCCGCAAACTCGTTGGCCAAGGCAGACGTAATGCTATTGGCCGCCTGGAACAGGCTTAGAGAATCGAGTTGGTTGAAGTTACCAATAACAAAGGTCACTGCCATGGTTTCACCAATGGCTCGACCCAAGCCCAACATGATGCCGCCAATCACGCCGGTCTTGGTGTACGGCAACACGACCTTGGATACGACCTCCCAAGTGGTTGCGCCCAGGCCATAGGCCGACTCTTTCAGCAAGGGTGGGGTAACTTCAAACACGTCACGCATTACCGCGGCAATGAAAGGGATGATCATGATGGCCAGAATGATGCCGGCAGACAAGATGCCAATACCCACTGGAGGACCGGATACAAAGGCACCCAAATACGGCACGCCGGAGAAGGCGGCCTGCAAGGGTTGCTGCACATAGGTTGCCAACACTGGCCCAAACACCAGCAAGCCCCACATACCGTACACAATGGAAGGCACCGCTGCCAGCAGCTCAATAGCGGTACCAAGTGGCCGCTTAAGCCATGCGGGGGAGAGCTCGGTCAAGAATAGGGCAATGCCAAAACTGACCGGCACCGCAATCAATAACGCGATAAACGAGGTTGCCAGCGTTCCATAGATCATGACCAGGCCACCGAACTCTTCCTTGACCGGGTCCCACGTCGTGCTGGTCAAGAAGCCGAGACCATACTTGTGGATGGCGGGCCATGCACTAATGGTGAGCGAAGCCAGTATTGCTATCAACATGCCCAGCGTAACAAAGGCTGCGCCTTTGGCTAACATACCAAAAAGGAGATCAGCCCAAGGGCCCGATCGGGCCCTTTTTACAGGTGGAGGTTGGGTCATTGCGCGAACCGACTGAGTTGCAGAGGGATTGGAGGAAAAATCGCTGTGTGCAAGTGTAGTTGACATGGTAGTTTTGCCGGGCAGATCCCTTTTGAACCCAACGCTCTAGCTAGTTACTTGAACGCCACTGGCTTGCCAGCGGTGTCCTTGATTTCACCCCACGATTTTTGGATTGCCGCGACCACTGCAGGAGGCATCGGTACATAGTCCAAGTCTGCTGCAGACTTTGCACCATTTGTATAAGCCCAATTGAAAAATTTCAAAGTTTCCGTCGCGTTGGCCGGCTTATCTTGCTTGAGGTGCATCAAGATAAAAGTGGCACCAGAAATCGGCCATGCGTCCTTGCCAGGCTGGTTAGTCAAAATCTGATAAAACGATTTGGTCCAGTCCGCACCAGCGGCAGCGGCCTTGAAAGTTTCGTCATCTGGCTTCACAAAATTACCGGCGGAGTTTTGCATCACCGCATAGTTCAACTTGTTTTGCTTGACGTAGGCGTACTCAACATACCCCATGGAGTTCGGCAAACGACTCACGAATGCGGCGACGCCTTCGTTGCCTTTGCCGCCAGCACCCACTGGCCAATTCACTGCAGTGCCCTCACCGACTTTGGATTTCCACTCGGCATTGACCTTGCTCAGGTAATTCGTGAAGATGAATGTGGTGCCCGAACCATCGGCGCGGCGAACTTGGGCAATGGCGGCATCCGGCAGTGCCAGACCGGGGTTCAAGGCTTTGATGGCCGGGTCATTCCAGCGCGCGATCTTGCCGAGGAAAATATCGCCGAGCAATTGACCCGTCAGCTTCAACTGACCTGGCGCAATGCCCTTCACATTGATGACGGGTACAACGCCACCCAAGACGGTGGGAAATTGCATCTGCCCCTTGGTCTTCAGCACTTCGTCGGTGAGAGGGGCGTCAGACGCACCAAAGTCCACTGTTTTGGAGTCGATTTGCTTGATGCCACCACCAGACCCGATGGACTGGTAGTTCACCTTGACGCCGGTAGCCTTGTTGTACTCCGAGGCCCATTTCGAATATATGGGAGCTGGAAACGATGCACCCGCACCTGTGATTTCCTGTGCACCCACGGCACCGGCAAAACCCAATGTGGTGGCCAGGGTCAGGGACAAAAGCGGGAATTTGGAAGCAATTCGCATGGGTAACCTTTTTAGGTGGATTGAGGAATGGAGGGACTTTAAGAAATATTTATGACAAGTATGTGACATATGACTGGCTTTCTAACGAACGGTTGCTTGGGGTAGATAACCTCAAGCCCGTCAAACCTTCATTGATTTGTCATACCAATGTCACAAAACATTCCTACGCTACACCGTTTTCAACCCACGGAACGGTACCATGCAACAAACACCCAACGACGCCTTCGCAATCCTCCGCCGCACTGCCCTGATGGCTGCCATTACGCTGGCGATTGCCGGTTGCGCCACGATTCCGCAGCCCGTCAACCTGGCAGACAGTGTTGCCAACAATGCGTCTCTGAGCACTTTCAACAGCCTGGCCGCGCAAGCTGGTTTGTCCGAAACCCTCAAGTCCGGCGGCCCCTTCACGGTGTTTGCGCCCACAAACGACGCGTTCAAGGCGGTTCCCGCTGCCACCATGGCCGACCTCAGTAAGCACCCCGAAAAGCTAAAAGATGTGTTGAACTACCACGTCACATCCGGCAAGCTGATGGCCGCCAACATCAAAAACGGCGACATCAAGACGCTGAACGGTGCGAACGCGGCGCTGTCCAAGGCCGGTGACTTCGTAACCATAGAAAACGCCGCCGTGGTGGTGGCCGATATGGGCGCGACCAATGGCGTGGTTCACACCATCGACACCGTGTTGATGCCTCCCAAGAAGTAAGCATTCGCGCCTCCGCAGCGCCTCCCCGGTGGCGACCTAGCCGCCGGTCTCTGCATCAAATAACCCGCTAGCCCTCGTGGAAGCTGCGTAAGCAGCTATCAATTTAGTAGCGTGGCGGGCGCTCGTCCGCCGCCTTTAATCTGGCTCAGGAGCCCACACACCATGAACTCCACCCAAAACCCTAGCCGCAGAGGCGTTATGCGCACATTGGCGGGCCTCTCGCTTGCGTGCATCGCGCCGGTTTGGGCACAACCCAACAAGGGTGCACGTGCCCTGACCGCTGCGCAAATCGTGGATACCTCCACCAGCCAGATTGATGTATCCAAAGATTTCCTGGTTGGCTCACGCGCCGCTTGGCAAGAAATCAACAGCCGCGGTGGCCTGCAGGGTACGGCTGTCAAACACCTGGTTCTGGAAGTGGACGGCTCAGCGGCCAGCCTGCGCTCGGCCGTGGATACGCTCAAAAACGAGCATCAATGTGTTGCGCTGTTTGGCACAGCCGGGGACCGGGCTGCATCCCAGCTGGTCGGCCTTCTTGGCCGGGAGTTGCCGGAACTGCCCCATGTCGCACCCTGGCTGCAAAATGTCGAAGCCATCGCGTCACCGAGTACTTTCACCATCTTCGCCTCGCGCCAAGAACAGATAGCGCACGCCATCAAGTCCTTGTCGGTGATGGGTATTTCCCAAGTGGGCGCAGTGTATGGATCGGCAGCGGAGCACGCAGCCTACAAGGCTGATCTGCAGCAGGTGGCCAGTGCGCTCAAGCTCACCATCGTCTCCTACACCACGTCCGGCGATTTACGGGATCTGGCGCAGTCACTGCGTGCAGACAGCCCCCGCGTTCTGCTCTTTGTCGGTGGAACCCCTGAACTGGTCCGGTTTTCGCAAGGTGTGGAGAAGCAGGAAGCACAGCGCTACATCATTGCCATGTCGGATGTGAACCTGCAGAGCATCCAGCAAATGGGTATGTCGCGCTTCACTCCGATGATCGCCACGCAGGTCGTACCGATGGTGAACTCCAGCCTGCCCATCGTCAGGGCCTACCGCACTGCGCTCAACCGCTTTTTTGACGAACCGCCCACGCCGCTAAGCCTGGCCGGCTATGTGTCGGCACGCTATACGTACGAGGTGCTTCAGGGCATGGACGGCACCATCAACCGCGCCAAGGCATTGCAGGCATTCGCACGCCGCAGCGCGGTCGATCTAGGCGGCTTTCGCATTGCCCCCGATGCCCGCAGCCGCGGCACGGCCTATGTCACCCAAAGCATGATCGCGGCAGACGGCCGCCTGATCGGCTAAACCACGCTCTGGTCAAGCGCCAGAGGATTGGCGCTGAGCGGCCCTGGTTTGGCCCAAGGCCGGTGCTATGCTCAGGTGATCGTTACATCCTTTACTGAACAATACTGATGCAAATGGGAAATCGCCTGGCCGCCGTGGATTTGGGGTCCAATAGTTTTAGACTCGAAATCGGACGTGTAGAACATGGCGTTTTCCAGCGCACCGAGTACTTGAAAGAAACCGTGCGCCAAGGCGGCGGCCTGGACGAAGAGCGCAAGCTGACGCCCCAGGCCATGCAAGGCGGCTGGGATTGCCTCGCCAGATTTGGCGAACGCTTGGCAGGTTTCAAGCCCCATGAGGTACGCGCCGTTGCCACGCAGACCCTTCGTGAAGCCCGCAACCGCGATGAATTCCTCCAGCGCGCCAACAGTATTTTGGGCTTTCCCATCAATGTGATTTCTGGCCGCGAAGAAGCACGGCTGATTTACCAGGGTGTGGCCCAGATGCTGCCCCAGTCCGACGAGCGGCGTCTCGTCATCGACATCGGCGGCCGGTCTACTGAACTCATTTTGGGCCAGGGCACTACACCATTGGTCATGGAATCGTTCAGGGTGGGCAGCATTGCATGGTCTACCCGCTATTTCCCCGATGGGCAGTTTTCCAAAAAGTCGTTCGCGACCGCCGAGATTGCGGCCAAGGCTGTACTCGATGAGGCCCTGGACGCCTACCACCCCGACCGCTGGGAGATGGCTTACGGGTCCGCCGGAACCGTCGGCGCCATTGCCGATGTGCTGGTAGCCTCGGGCTGGCCCGCGGGCAGCGTCACGCAGGACGGCCTGGACTGGTTGCTAGACAAACTACTGCAGGCGCAAAGCGTCGACCGCTTGAAGCTGGCCGGCATGCGCGAAGACCGCAAGGCCATCATTGGCGGTGGCGTCAGCATCGTGCGCGCCATCTTCAGCCTGCTGGGCATACATACGCTGCACCAAGCGGCGGGTGGTTTGCGCCATGGCCTGATTTGCGACCTGTTGGGCGCCACCCACCAGACGGACGATTTGCGCACGAAGACCGTTCAGCGCCTGTCTACCAAGTTTGGCGTCGATGCCGTACACGGTGAGCGTGTGGGCCGCGTGGCCACGCAATTGTTCGGGCAGTTGATCAGCTCCGCACCACCGGCCGATGGCGACCGCCATTTGCGCAAGCTGCGTTGGGCCGCGCAATTGCACGAAATTGGCAGCCACATCTCACACAGCGATTACCACAAGCATGGTGCCTATATCCTGGACCATGCCGATGCGATGGGATTTTCACTCTCAGAGATGCACCGGCTCAGCCTGCTGGTGCTCGGCCACCGGGGCAAGCTGCGCAAGATCGAGACAGCGCTGGCCGATACAGACTTGGTCGCCCAGTTGATGGCGTTGCGCCTGGCAGTCATTTTGTGCCACGCCAGACGTGATCCCGACATGACCGGTCTGGAGTTGGAGCGACTGGATCCTCAGGGTCGCAGCATAGGATTGCGTTGCCGCCCTGGGTGGGCGGAGGCATTTCCCCAATCGGCCTATCTGTTACGCGAAGAGTCACAGGCATGGCAAAAAACGCCATGGTCATTGCTGGTGAACGGCTGTTAAATCGGGTAACGACTGGGGCATGGGCCAAACGCCCGCACACCGCTATCATGGTCTCATGTCTGAAAAGGTTTATTCGCCGAGCTGGCTTGCCCGCGCGGGCCGTTGGGTCCAGCGTGTCGCGGTTGAATGGTTGAATTTATTGCACTTGGGCGCGAGCATCCTGGTGCTATCGTTGTCGCCCTCCAGCTATACCCCCGCCAACCGCGTAATTCTGGTGCGGCACATGTATGTGAACACGGCGCCCATCCTGCTGGGCTTTACCGTCCTGTGTGCCTTGGCCGCCGTGGTGCTTACGCGCATCGTCGTCGTCACTGCCCACAGTTACGGGCTCTCGCAATATGCTTTGCAGCTTGTCATCCGCGTTCTGGTACTCGAGTTGATTCCCCTCTCAGCCGCATTGTTTGTGGCGCTGCGCTGCACCATCCCCGATGGTGCTGAACTGCTGGCGATGCATGCAAATGGGCAGTTCGGCGCTCAGTCGGGCGCGTCGACGCGAGCGATGCAGCGTGAGGTACCGCCGCGGGTCGTTGCAGGGCTCTTTGCAGGAACCACGCTGGCCGCACTGAGCAGCGTGGTGGCTTTGGTAGTGGCATACCTCACCAGCTTTGGCTTCACCGTGTCTGGCATGGCGAACTTCACTCGGCTCTTTGGACAGGTGTTCAGTCCCGCTGTGACAATGATCTTTTTCGTCAAGATCATGTTGTTCTGCCTTACCGTTTCGCTGATTCCTATGACCTCCGCACTGGTAGGCATGCGTGACGATAAGCTCACGCGTGCAAGCACGGTCCGAACCAGTACCGAGATGCGCGGCCTCGTTCGTATGTTCACCGTGCTACTGTTGATCGAAATGGCCTCTCTTGTTGGAAACTATTACTGATTGATTGCGACCTTTGCACGCCATGAATGCCCCCGAAACCACTTCTCCCCCATCCGAAACCAACCTGGAATTCAGAGCGCGGCTGCTGATCGTCTTCATGCTGGTCTTGGTGTGCGGCTCCATACTGTTCGTCATGTATGCGCGCGGTGCGTTTGACGCTACACAGCGTTTGGTGCTCATAGCCGAAGATTCCGAAGGCGTCGTCCTCGGTATGGACCTCACCTTTTCAGGCTTTCCGATTGGCCGCGTGCACGGTATTGAATTGGCCGAAACCGGCAAAGTCCGCATCTTGGTAGACGTTACCCAGAAAGACGCCCACTGGTTGCGCACCAGTAGCGTGTTCACGCTGGTTCGGGGTGTTGTCGGCGCGCCGAACCTGCGCGCATATACCGGCGTGCTGGACGATCCAGCATTGCCCGACAACGCCGTTCGCACCGTGCTACAGGGCGATGTCAGCGCTGAAATCCCCAAGGTCATATCGTCTACCAAGGAGTTGATAGAAAACCTCAACACGCTGGTCGGCAGTGGTGGCGCAGTCAACGCAAGTCTAGCCAACCTGCAGGCCTTAACTGCCAAGCTCAATGGTCCAAGCGGCGCACTGGGCGTGCTGTTCGGCAATGATCAGGACGCAAAAAAAATCACCACCGCTTTAGACCGCGCCAATGCCTTGTTGGTCAAGCTGGATGGCATGGCCGCCAAGACTGACACCCAGGTATTTGGCGAAAAGGGTGTACTGCCCGAGACCCGTGCCACTGTTGTTCAACTCAACGGCTTGCTAGGCGATGCCCGCGAGAGCTTGAAGAAAGTGGATACTGTCTTGCAGGACGCGCAAGTTATCAGCGCCAACGCGCGGGGCGCTACTGAGGACCTCGGCGTACTGAGAGCCGATGTGGAAGCCAGCCTTCGCAAGATCGATGGGTTGGTCAATGATATTAATCGCAAATGGCCGTTTGCACGCAATACGGATATTAAACTGCCATGACAGCACCCTCACCTCACACCCCCACCGCGGCCAAAGCAATCGTTGTTGTGCTGAGCTCCGTGATGTTGATAGCGTGTTCCAGCGCGCCCAAGGCGCCTGATTGGCAACTGGAAGCCAAGGGCGCAATAGACCGTGCTGTTGCAGCTTACTTGGAGGGAAATGGCCGCGTGGAACAGGCCGAGTTGGCGCGCGCCCGATCACAACTGTCCAGGACTGGCCGGGCCGATTTAATGGCAAGCGCTGAATTGCTGCATTGCGCGGCCCGTGTCGCGAGCTTGGTATTCGAGCCTTGCTCGGGTTTTGAGCCACTAAGACCCGATAGCACCGAGGCCCAACGTGCGTATGCGGACTACCTGCGCGGGCAGCTTAAGCCTTCCCTGATAGCACTGTTACCTGCCAACCAGCGGGCTGCTGCCAGCCGATCTGCCAACGATGCGAGCCCCTTGCAAGGACTGGAAGATCCATTGTCAACTCTGGTTGCAGCGGGGGTGTTGCTAGAGACCGGCAAGGTAAACCCCGCCACGATTGCGCAGGCCGTGGACACCGCATCAAGCCAAGGCTGGCGCCGCCCTTTGTTGGCGTGGCTGGGTCTGCAGGCGCAGTGGACTACAAAAGCGGGCCAAACCGCAGAGGCAGAGCGGCTGCAGCGGCGCATCAAAATGGTTGAGAACGACACCGCGCCCGTGAAGTAAGCCTGGCTTGTGTACGCGGGTTTAAGCGCTGCGTTCGAACAGGCCCGCTCCAGCCAGTTTGGCGTCGTGCTTGGCCATTGCGGCCATATTGGCCACCTCTTCGGCTCGCGAAAAACGTCCCCCCTCAATCACCACGGCGCCGACCGATACCGTAGTGAACGGGAAGAAACGCATCACCCCATGGCGATCCTCAGCCTCAATGCCACCGGCTTGTTGGGCTGTCGCATCAAACAAGCCAACTGCCTGGTTGTTGAACGCTTGAACAAGGCTTTCGCAGCGGGTCTGCCAATCCAGGCTTTGGAACAAGAGCATGAAATCGTCACCGCCCACGTGGCCCAGGAAATCACGCTGAGAGTCGCACTGCTCCAAGGCAAGCCGCGCCAGCAGGCGGATCATTTCATCGCCCCGCCAGTATCCGTAATAGTCGTTGAATGGCTTGAAGTTATTCAAATCCGCATAGCACGCCACGAAGCGCACCTTTTTCTTGATCAAACGATCCATGTGCTGGCTAATCGGGATATTGCCTGGCAAGAATGTCAGTGGATTGGCGTGCCGCGCTGCTTCAATGCGCGTTTCGGTCACAGAACGCACCAATTGGTCGCCAGTTCCCAGGCCGATGTAGCGCCCATTCTCGGTCACGATGAAGCCATCGGAGAGATAACGCTGGTCTTCCGATGTGAGTATGCCAATCAGTTCGTCCACGCTGTGGTCACGCTCTATCAGCCGTGGTTGAAAATTGCCATGGACCACACAGGGCTTGCGCCCCCACACCTCTCGGTAATACAGCTTGCTGTACTCATTCATGAACTGTGCGCGGTTGATGAGCGCTATGGGTTGCTCCCGCTCGTCCAGCACAGCCACAGCGTGCAAGTCTGGCCGCAGTGCAAAGCAAGCAGCCAAGGCATCGTTGGTCGTATTGACGTCTACCGTGGGCGCCTGCACCACCGGTACATTGCGCAATTGCCCATTGGGCGTGGCCCGGCTCAACTCGGGGAACACCACAATTTGCCGCTCCGCCAGTATCCGACGGGCATCCAAACCCAGATACTGTAGGGGTTCCGCATTCGGATGACCCAAGAAATACCCCTGCCCGTAGCTGAGCCCCAAGTCTCTGAGCACCCGAAGGTCTTCCTTGGTCTCCACCCCCTCAGCCACCAAAGCCGTGCCAAAAATATCGGCAATCTGCAACAAGGCCTGTATGGTCTTCAATTTGTCGCCGTGCTGGCTGATATTTTTGGTGAAGTATTTGTCAATCTTGACCACGTCGGGTTTCAATTGCGACCACAGACGCAAGCTGGAACGCCCATCACCAAAGTCGTCCAGTGCCAGCGCGACACCGGCGCTGCGCACTTGCGCCACCACATCCGCCAACGCGTCCATATCGTCTACTCGCTCATGCTCAGTGATTTCAAGCACCAGCATGCGCGACAAAATGCCCAAATCGACGATGGGCTTTAGCAGAGTGTCCACACCTCTTGATGTGACCAACTGGGTCAACACCGCAGCGCTGATGTTGACAAACAGGCGACCGGGCGCTTTCATCTGCCCCCAATGGCGCAGGATGGTGGCCAGGCAAGCGTATTCAAATTCAAAACCCAGGTACTCTTGTGCCGCCGCGCGTAGCAAGGCATCGGGTGTGTGCATGGGACTACCCCTGGGTCCGCGGATCAAGGCCTCATGTGCATGGATGCTCGCGTCGCTCAGATTGACGATGGGCTGGTACACCGGATAGAGGCCCGCTTCATGCAACACTTTTTCCAAAGGCCCCTGGCCCTGTACTGTTGCCCCGGTCGCTCCAGGGATACCCCAACCGTCAACGACCAAACCACGATTGCTAGCGCGGGCGCTACCAATAGGAGTAGGGTCTAAAAAGCCGGACATATGCGCCATGGCATTCACTCACTGAGATGACTAGCACTCGAATCTATAACAATGCGGTGACGCGTACATGACGAAACCACGGCAATTTAATGTCAACGTCATACCAGTCAGCGCAGTACCAATTGACCTCTTTACTAGATCCATATAAACTGTATATACCGTTTATTTTTAGGAAATTGAACTTATGACCGTTGTCGAACAAATCGTTACTGCACAGAAGCCGGCTACAAGCAAAGCCACAAACGCAGCTGTAAAACCACCAACCAAATCGGGCGCCAAAGCCGTGGTGAAAGTCGCAGCCAAAACCACCAAGCCCGCAGCACCTGCCAAATCAACAGCTAAGGCAACGACGAAAGTGACGACCAAGGCCCCGCTGGCCACCAAAGCGGTCGCCAAGCCCGTCGCAAAAGTTCCGCCCGCAAAACCTGCCAAGGTAAAGAAGCCAAAGATGGTCCGGGACAGCTTCACATTTCCCAAGGCCGAATATGCAGTGCTGGAAAGTCTGAAAATGCGCGCCGCCAAACTGGGTAGCCCTGCCAAAAAGACCGAGCTTCTGCGTGCCGGCATCAAGGCCATCGCGGCGATGCAGGACGTGGCATTTGTCGCCACTTTGAAGTCGGTACCGAGCCTCAAGACCGGGCGCCCTGCCAAGGCGGGCTGAGGCTTACATCACTTCGGGCGACTGAACGGTTACCACCACAGTCTGTGTGCCGGCTTCGCGTTCGCGGTGCCGTAACCACCACAACGCGCCCTTTTTTACGGCACACTCGCTGGCGTTCAGACCCAATAGGCTGGCAATTGTCTGGCCCAGGGTGGGCTGATGGCCCACAACCAACACGCAGCCCTTGGCGTGCGGCCACTGCACCAGTTCCAGCAGTTGTTCACTACTGGCCATAGGGCTCAGTGCGGGGCTGAAGCGGAACTTGCGCTGCAGGGCAAGTACCGTCTGCTCGGTGCGCCGCGCAGGGCTGACCCAGATGCGCGCGCTATCGGGTAATTGGCGATCCAACCACGCAGCCATGCGGGCAGCCTGCTTATCGCCGCGCGGGGTGAGCATGCGTGCCATGTCATCGTCTGCAGTGTCACCCTCCACTGCTTCTGCGTGCCGCCACAGGATCAGGTCCATAGCCTAAGCTCCGTCACGTCCTTTGCTGGTAGCCGCGTAACGGGCCATCAGCGCTGCCTGCGCCCCGTGCACGGGCTTCTTGCCATCGCCATGGTTGCGCGTGTACTTGCCATCAGCACCCAGGTCCCAGGCGTCGACACCGTCGTGCAGATAGGCCACCAGGCATTCGTCCACAATGCGTTGGCGCTGCACCGGATCTGTCACCGGCCAGGCCAGTTCGACCCGACGCACCATGTTGCGGTTCATCCAGTCGGCGCTGGAGAGGTAAAGTTCTTCCACCTCGCCCTCGCGGAAGTAGAACACCCGTGAATGCTCCAAAAAGCGCCCTATGACTGAACGCACACGAATGTTGTCGGTGTGCCCTGGCACTTGGGCAGGCAACATGCAAGCGCCACGCACGATCAAGTCAATCTTGACGCCCTTGCTGCCCGCGCGCATCAGGCTTTGGATCAAGGCATCGTCGGTCAGTGAATTCATTTTGGCCACAATGCGCCCTGCAATGCCGCGGCCTGCGGCCAGGCCGAGATTGTCAATGCGGTCTATTAATTTGCGGTGCAGGTGAAACGGCGCAAACCACAGCTTGCGCAAGGTCGGCAACTTGCTTTGGCTGGCCAGGTGCACAAAGACGTGCTCCATGTCTGTAGTCAACGCGGTGTCGGCTGTGATGTGGCTCACGTCGGTGTACAGGCGTGCGGTGCGGGGGTTGTAGTTGCCGGTTGACAAGTGGCCGTAACGCTTGAGTACCTTACCCTCCCGCCGCGTGATCAGCATCATCTTGGCGTGGGTCTTGAGACCGACTATGCCGTACAAGACTTGGGCACCAATGGACTCCAGCATTTCTGCCCAGTTGATGTTGGCTTCTTCATCAAAACGGGCCTTGAGCTCCACCACCACTGTCACCTCTTTGCCCTTTCGCACGGCCTCGCGCAGCAAATCCATTAACTCCGAATTCGGTCCCGTGCGGTAAATGGTCTGCTTGATGGCCAATACCTGCGGATCGTTGACGGATGCGCGCAAAAATTCCAGCACACCGTCAAAACTTTCAAACGGTTGGTGGATCAGCACGTCACCGAGTTTGAGTTGCTCGAAGATCGACAAATTGGAGTCCAACTGCGCGGGAAAGGAAGGCTTATAGGGTGGAAAAGTCAGATCCGGCCTATCCACCAGGTCTATCAATTGGGTCAGGCGCACCAGGTTGACAGGCCCCTGCACACGGTACAACGCCTTCTGTGGCAGGTCAAACTGTTGCAACAGAAAGTCAGACAAATGCTCTGAGCAACCTGCCGAAACCTCCAGGCGAACCGCCTGCCCGTAGTGGCGATGCACCAAACCCTGGCGCAGCGCCATGCGCAGGTTTTGTACATCGTCTTCATCCACTGCCAGGTCGGAATGCCGGGTTACCCGAAACTGCGAGAACTGCCCCACTTGCCTGCCTGCAAACAGCTCTGACAGGTGCGCGCGGATGACGCTGGACAACGACACAAACAATGTGCGCGTGCCCGACACCTTGGCTGGCATACGGATCATGCGCGGTAAGACGCGCGGTACCTTGACGATGGCGATTTCATTTTCGCGCCCAAAGGCGTCACGTCCCCCCAGGCGCACGATGAAATTCAATGATTTGTTGGCAACTTGGGGAAAGGGGTGGGACGGGTCCAGGCCCACGGGGATCAGCAACGGCCGCACTTCCCGCTCGAAATACTGTTTGACCCAATGGCGTTGTGCCGGATTGCGGTCACCATGGGACACGATCTTGATGCCCTCACGCTCAAACGCTGGCATCAGCTTCTCGTTGTAGAGCGCATATTGACGGCCGACGATGTCGTGCAGGGCTGCTGCAAGCCGCTCGAACGACACTACGGAGAAGGCGCCTTTACTATCCCCGGCCTGCATGGCAGTCACATGCGGCTCGGCTCGCACTTCAAAGAACTCGTCAAGATTGGACGACACGATGCAAAGGTAGCGCAGGCGCTCCAGCAAGGGCACGTCATCGCGCACGGCCCAGTCCAGCACCCGCTCGTTGAAGGCCAATATGCTGTGGTCACGGTCCAGCAGATCGGGCACTTTATTGGGTGACAGCTCGGGTGTCTTCTCGGATGTTTTGGATGGGGTCGGCACAGTGGTACTACGCAAGAGCGGCAACATAAATTGAGACTTCACTATGACACAACGGTGAAGGATTGTTTACGAATGCGATGACATTTGTGTGACAGTTGTGTGAACCACAGGCTCCTTGTGCCAGGGAACGCCCTTGCGCGCCAACACCAAATGCCCCAAAAATAGTTGCGAGGCGTGCGCCCAACTAAAGACCTGCGCACGGGCGCGGGCTGCGTGGCGCGGAATGGCCAGGGCCTCGTACCACGCCCGGGTCAGATCCGCGTGCAACGCGCCACCACAGGCCGGCACGCCTATGACCTCCAACGGTCCGTCCACCGGGTAGGCGGCCACCGGGGTACCGCTGGCCATGGCTTCGAGCATCACCAGGCCAAAGGTCTCTGACCGACTGGGCATCACAAACACGTCGGCCGCGGCATAGACCTGCGCCAACGCCTCACGTGGCAGCACGCCTAACCAGCGCACATGGGGATAGCGCTCACGCAACCCAGTCTCCAACGGCCCGACCCCACAGACGACTTTGGTCCCTGGTACATCCATTTGCAAGAAGGCTTCGATATTCTTCTCGTAAGAAACGCGTCCAACAAACAAGGATACGGGTCGGGCCAGTATGCCCAGTGGGGCATACACCTGCGGCTCCTCCTGGTACTGGAACAGGCGCACATCTACCCCGTGCGTCCAGCTGCGTAAATTGCGAAAGCCTCGCGCTTGTAGCATGCGCAACACGTTCTCAGTCGGCACCAATACCCCTGACGATGGTTTGTGGAAATGCCGAAAAATGGCATAACCGATCCATAGAGGCAGTTTGACAGCCGCCTTCAAAACCTCGGGGAACCGGGTGTGAAAGGCCGTTGTAAAGGCCAGCTTGCGCCGCAAGCAGTAGCGCCGTGCGGCCCAACCCAAAGGACCTTCCGTCGCGAGATGAATGACATCCGCGCCAATAGCGTCCAAACACCGCGCGAGGGTCTTTTTGGTTCGCACCGCCAAGTCGATACCGGCATAGCCCGGACAGGGCCGCGTTTCAAACAGGCCGGGATGGATGACCTCGACCTGGTGCCCCAGCGCTTCCATCTCGCGCACCAGTTCAACCAGGGTTGTCACCACACCATTGACTTGGGGTTGCCAGGCATCGGTCACCAACGCCAGCTTCATGCGGTCACCACCTGTGCGGCGTGGACCAGCACCGCGCTGGTTTGTTCGGCGTTCCAGTACACCAGCTCCAGGCGGCCATCGATGTGTTCCACGAGGGCACTGCGGCTCTCCACCCAGTCGCCATCGTTGCAATACAAAATACCGTTGATGTCACGCATCTCCGCGCGGTGGATGTGCCCACACACCACACCGTCGTGGCCCAGCGAACGCGCGGCATTGGCCACCGCCACTTCAAAATCGGTGACGTAGTTGAGGGCGGTCTTGACTTTTTGCTTCAGGTAGGCCGACAAGGACCAATACGGCAAGCCCATGCGTCCACGCAAATTGTTCAGGTGGCGGTTGAGCCTGAGCGTGAACTCGTAGAGGTTGTCACCCAAAAAGGCCAACCACTTGGCGCACTGGATCACTCCGTCGAAGTAGTCCCCATGGGTCACCCACAAGCGCTTGCCATCGGCCGTGGTGTGCACCGCGTCTTCTCGCACCTCGATGCCACCGAATTCATGGCCCAAAAATCCCCGCGCAAACTCGTCATGGTTGCCCGGAATGAAGATGACTTTGCAACCCTTGCGCGCGCGGCGCAATAGCTTTTGCACCACATCGTTATGGGTCTGCGGCCAAAACCATCGCCTGCGCAGCTGCCAGCCATCCACAATGTCTCCCACCAGATACAAGGTGTCGCTGGGGTGGGCTTTCAGAAAACCCAGCAGCGCCTGGGCTTGGCACCCGGCCGTGCCCAAGTGGATATCGGATACAAAAATGGCCCGATACCGGCGCCCGGGCTTGTCGTCATCGTCGTCTTTCTCCTCATGGTCTCCTTGATCCGCTCGCGCGCTGTCCAACATGCCCCGCGCAAGCGGTGCAAAAGCGTCGGGGCCGGAGCGCATCAAGCCTCCAGGAAATGTTTGCGGTAGCGCGCCGGCAAGTCATCGAGGCGCATCAACATGGGCAGGTCCGCCGAGTTGAAATCTGGGTCCCATGCCGGTGGCCCCAGCACCTTTGCCCCCAGGCGCAGATAGCCCTTGATCAGAGCCGGTGGCTCCACATCGAGCGAGGCATCCAGTCGCTCGATCGGCAACGGCAAGCGGGGGCGCACATGGTATTCAATGGGTGCCAGATGGGTGGCCTCTACCTTGCGCCAGATGCTGGCGGCCAGGTCACCGCTGACCACACCGTTGTGCAGCATGGGGATGCTGGCGCAGCCAATCATGGTGTCTAACTGATTGCGTACCATGAACGCGCCCAAGGCTCCCCAAAGAGCCATGATCACGCCACCATGCCGATAGTCTTGGTGCACGCAGCTGCGGCCCAGCTCGACCATGCGGTCGCGCAGGCTGCGCAGGCGGGTCAAGTCGAACTCGGTGTCGCTATACGTGCTGCCCACGCGCTGGGCCTGCACGGGGGTCAGCACGCGGTAGGTGCCAATGACCTGCCCGGTGATCTCATCGCAGACGAGCAGGTGTTCGCAAAAATTATCGAACAGATCGATGTCGTGGCCCGGTACGGTGGTGCTCAGGCGTGCGCCCATCTCGCCGGCAAAAATGTCGTAGCGCAGCTTTTGCGCTGCGCGCACTTCGTCTAGATGCCGGGCCCAAAAGACCTTGATGGCAAGCTGCTTAGGGGGGGATGTCGCGGCGGCAGGCCGCTGGTTGCCAAGTGCGCTGCTGCCCTCTTGGGGCGACGCGGTGCTGGGCGACACATCGATACCAAAGTGTTCGGCCATACTCAGCTCCCTTGGTGCACAGACATGGCCGACAGGCAGACGTGCCGTTCGGACAGCGCATCCAGCCAGGGTTGGGTGCCAGCCTTGAACCGCAAGCCGCCTGGGCTATTGGCCAACGCCAGCGCGGTGCACCGCAAGATGCGCAGGCACTGCTGCTCGAAATCATGCGTCGGGCGGGTGGCGGATGTCGCAAGCGACTTGCCAAACTCCACCGCTGCATTCAGATGTTTTCCCATTTGCGCTCTCCATCGTGCTTGTTGTGCGACGATTCTCAAAGGCACACGTGACGCACTCACGTCAATTTGGTGGCAGTTATGTGACAACAATCGCCGCCTA
>JBBQBG010000009.1:0-37093 GCA_038317285.1 Burkholderiales bacterium
CTCTCCGATGAGGTCTTCTGGCTTTTTGTAGTCAGCCAACAGGCTGTCGATGAGTTCGTTGCTTACGGTCATTTTTGATTTCAATAAATGTTCGGCAGTTTCTTGCCGGATGACCGATTACACAAAACTTCTTACACCCTCGGGCATCAGGGAAAGCCCGTCTTCTGGTGACACTTTCCGTTACCATCCTGCCTCTCTTCCGTTGAATTCCCTACCTCCGCACTGGGCAAGACACCGCCCATACAACACCCGCACAGTATTTGATGCAGCCCAACTCCTCTGTCCCAACCAAGCCTCTGGCCGCAGCCTCATCGGCTATACCCACAATACCCGTATATGACCCGGCGGCAATGCGCTATCAAGCGGATCCGCTGGCAGACGCCACCATCGCGGCAATCGTCGGCACCTGGAAAATCCCGCCGGGCGAAGCCAATCTGGAGACGCTGCTCACGCTGAACGCCGACCGCCTGCGCCATCTACAGGACACGACGATGCTGTTGAATACCTGGACGAGCAATGCTGCGCTGGTGGACTGGTCGCCGCCGGACGGCACGTCTCCACACATCGTTGTGGCACTTCGCAGTTACCTTGAAGCTGCGCGCGGGCTGCCAGAGTGGAGCGATTTGGCCAAAATCACGCGCGGCGAGAACATCTTCAGGACGCACGGCCCCCTGTTAGTCATGTCGCTGTTTTGCGCGAGCCTGCCGGACACCTACATACAGCCAAAAGCCGCCGCCATGTTGCGGATTTCCGGGCAGCTCACGACCAATGCCGACTACCGCATCCGCTCAACGGCGGCAATGGTGGTTCCGGTCATGCTGCGCGGTGGACTGACGACACCAGAAGGCCTGGGCGTAGCGCAAACATTAAAGGTGCGTCTCGTTCACGCCACGATCCGAAACCTGATGCTGCATGGCGCACCGGAAGTGATGGTCAATGCGGTGGTGCAGCCAATCGGCAAACCGGCCGGGGAAGCAACCCAGCAATCTGTGCATGGCGCGTTTCTGGCGTACGGCTGGAACGTCGCGCGCGATGGGCTGCCGAACAATCAGGAACAGCTCGTGTTTACGCTCCTGACGTTTCACTTTGTCTTCCTGCGCACTATGCGCACACTCGGGGTTGGGCTGTGTACGGAGGATGAGGAAGCCTATCTGCATTGTTGGAACATAGTCGGATACGTACTGGGGATCGAGCCGGAATGGATGCCGTTCACTTACGCGGATTCCGAACGCTTGTTTTTAGAAATCCAGACACAATGCCTCGCAGATGACGTATTTCCTGGCGGCACGGACGCGCGCCCTGCACTGGGCGGTGCGCTCATGGGGTACATGAGCGAGTCGATACCGTTCAATCTGCTAAAGCCCTTTCCCGCGCTACTTACGCGCTACCTGTGCGGTCGCGTTGTCGCTGATACGCTCGGCATCTCCAACCATCAGTCGCTGGCCTCGCGCATCCTGTTCTTTGTGCTGATGATCGCCAGTCGAACGATCGATTCCATCGTTCGACTTGTCGTGCCGCAGTTTTCGTTAAGTCGCATGTTTTCACGGGTTGTCGGCTACCACCTGCTGATCCCTTTCCTGATGGATCAAACCCGTGCGCTGAAACTTCCGACGCCACTGCTCGCGCAAATGCATGCAATGGTCGCCACATGGGGCGACGACACCAGGGCGCCGGGCTGGCTCAACCGCTTGGAAGACAGACTGACCTTACACGGCCGATGGGGCCGTCTTGAACATTAACGGCATGTGACCCGAGGCAATGGCTGGCTTCGGTGCTTGTTGCCATTACGCAGTGGGCTGCTTCAACGTGGGCAGTCGAGGTGACGACCCAGCCTTCGCGACTTTTGCTCCAGCCCACAACACCGATCAGCGAGGCCTGGCCGTTTGTGACCGTGCTTTCGGAAATGCAAAAGCCGCTGACTTTGGCCGACGCGCAAGCCGCAGTCGCGGAATTCGAGCGCCCGCAGACGAGCTACGCCACGCTGGGCGTACGTGCGCAGCCAACATGGCTGCGTGTTCCGTTTCGGGTAGATGCGGTTGATGGAATTGGGACCCAACAGTGGGTGATGAATATCGATTACCCACCACTCAACAGTATCGATGCGTATGTCACACACGACGGGCACACCGTGCAACAGGCCAAGCTCGGCAGCTTGCGCGCGTTCGCGTCAAGGCCGCTGCTCAGTCGTTCGCACGCGATGCCACTGGATCTCGCCGCTGGCGACTACGACCTGATGTTGCGGGTCGAATCGCGTGGCGCGACCATTCTGCCCATCGAATTCATGCAGCCTAGCGCCTTCCACCGTGCCAGTGTTGCCGAGCAAATGTTGCGGGGCATTCAGGTTGGATTCTTCTTTTGCATGCTGCTGTACAGCCTTGCGCAATGGATCGGAACGCGAGAGCCACTGTTCCTCAAATACGCGCTATTGGTCTCAGGATCATTCTTGTTTTCGCTGTTGCTGTCAGGGGTCGGCGCACAATGGGTCTGGCGCGACGCCTTCTGGTTCGAGCAACACATGGCGGGCATTGGCTCGCTGGTGGCGGTGGCTGGCACATTTCTGTTTCTTGGCGACATACTGCGCAGGCAACGTACCGCCAACTCCAGTGAACCAGCGGATCGTTTTCCACGCGTCATGAACAGTGGTGCCGCGCTGTGTGGTGTGTTGCTTGTCATTTATTGCTTCGATGCATTCAATACGAAGCTACTGACCGCAATGATCGTGCTGCTCGGGCCCCTGCCCCTGCTGCTGAGCCTGCCGCGCTTCGTGTCCAAAGTCGCCAAGGGTGACGCGATCGGGCGCTACCTGTTACTCGCGTTTGCTTTCTATGTCTCCACCGTGGTGGTCACCACCCAGACCATCCGCGGCCAGTTGCCCGCGAATGTCTGGACGCTGCACTCGCTGACTTTCGGCGAGATGTGCCACATACTCGCCTTCACGCTGGTGCTGGTCTCGCGCGCACGCGAGATGCGGCTGGCAAGCGAATACGCGCGAACCGAGCACGATGTGATGCGTTCGATGGCCTACGCTGACCACCTTACCGGGCTGCCCAATCGTCGCAGCCTGACCGATACCATGACGCTCGCGCTTGCAGGTGCCACGCCTCAACACATGCTGGCCGTGTATCTGATCGATCTTGACGGATTCAAAAGAATTAACGATACCCACGGACATGAGGTTGGTGACCAATTGCTGGTTGAGGCGGCGAACCGCCTGCGTTCTGCCAGGCGCAACGGAGACGTCGTAGCTCGACTGGGCGGCGACGAATTTGTGATGCTCGCCGGCAGGCTGCACGATCCGGCGCAGGCCAAGCAAATAGGAGAACAGTTGCTCGCGCTGTTCGACAGCCCGTTCAAACTCGCGGGCGCGGAGATGCGAGTCGGCCTCACCATTGGCTATGCGATCGCGCCAGCAACTTGCCACGAAGCGGCCACGGTGCTGCGCATGGCAGATGGCGCGATGTACCAGGGCAAGCAGCGCGGCAAGGGACGGTTGCAGCAAGCCTAAGAGCTACTGCCTTCACCACGCCGATTCCGGCTGTATCTTGCGCACCCCGATCCACTCCAACTCCAGCAATACACCCACGGTGAAGGCCTGCGTGATCAGAAACGAGACGCCAAACATCGTGGGCTGCACCAGGCTACTCGCCAATAGCCCCACGCAGCCCAGCAGCCACGCCGCGTTGGCCGCGATCAGCAGCCAGACGGGTGCGGCGGGAATCGTTTGCCGGGTGGCGATCCACACGATAAACAATGCAAACGCGGCCAGCGCATAGCCGGACCACAACAACAGGTTGGCGGGCAGGCCCAGCATGGGCGACAGTGCATCGGCAAATTCGCATTGCAGTAGGGCTGTGGCCACGCCACTGGCGGCATCTGCCCACAGCACGCGGCGCAAAAAGTGGGGAGAGGCAAAGAACGATGAAGTAACAGACGGTGATGACGAAGTTGAAGACATGGTTTTCTCCTGGGTTGTGGACAAGGTTCCGACACCGCTGGCAGCCTGCCTGCAGCGCGGTGTCTGGAGTCAATCATGTCCATCCAAACGCCATAAAGCGATGACCTCAGAGGTAATGGGCGCGCCCCCAGAGCAGGCCTTACCATCGCGCCATGACTGCCACCAACCTGCACCCCACCCATCGCATGCCCACCCCGCCGCGTGTGGCGCCGCAACCCTTTGGTGCACACCTGCGCCACTGGCGCCAGCACCGGCGGCTGAGCCAGTTTGACCTTGCCATGGATGCAGCCATCTCCACGCGCCATCTAAGCTTTGTCGAAACCGGCCGTTCGGTGCCCAGCCGCGAAATGGTGTTGCGCCTGTCAGAGCGGCTAGACATTCCGCTGCGCGAACGCAATACGCTGCTCGTTGCGGCAGGCTATGCACCCATGTACCGCGAGCGCCCGTTGGACGACCCGGCACTGAGCCCGGCACGCCAAGCGGTCGAATTGATCCTGAAAAGCCATGAGCCCAACCCCGCCCTCGCCATCGACCGGCACTGGAACCTGGTCGCCGCCAACAGCATGGTGCCGCATTTGCTGGCTGGCGTAGACCCTTCGCAGTTGCAAGCGCCGATCAACGTGTTGCGCCTGAGCCTGCACCCCCAAGGCCTGGCACCCCGCATTGCCAACCTGGTGCAGTGGCGCGCGCATCTGTTCGAACGCGTGCGCCACCAGATTGCCGCCAGCGCCGACCCGGTGCTGGCCGCGTTACTGGAAGAACTGCAGGCCTACCCCGTGCCGCAAGACGCCCATCTACAGCTGGAAGGTGAACACCCGGGCGTGGTCATGCCTTTCCAGTTCACCACGCCGCAGGGCGTGCTCAGCTTCATTAGCACGGTGACCATCTTCGGTACGCCGGTGGACGTGACGCTGCAAGAGCTGGCCATGGAGACTTTCTTCCCGGCTGATGAGTTTACAAAGCAGGTTTTGCAGGGGCTGGCGGCGCAGGGCTGAGGGCCTCACGTTACGATAAATGGCAAGTGATGCGCATATACTGTGCGCAGCCCCAATGGAGAGCGCCATGCTTCACTTTGAAAACGCCCCGAAAAAAGCCACCAATTTGTCATTGAACTCCAAAGTTCTGGAAGCAGCCCGCGAGATGGGTATCAACATTTCCCAGACCGTTGAAACCTTGCTGGCCGAGGAAGTAAAACGACTGTATTGGGAAAAATGGAACGAGGATAACAAGGGTGCAGTTGCGGCCTATAACGCGCGCATCAGCAACCACGGTCTTCCTTTGGCCAAGTACCGAACCTGGGGCAAGTCTTTGGGCGACGGACGTAAAGGAAATTGACGTGGCCCGCTTCGATGTATATGCCAACCCCGACCTGCAAGAGCGCAAGCGCATTCCTTTTTTTCTGGACGTTCAAAACGACCACATCAAGGGTTTTCAAACCCGCGTGATGGTCCCTTTGTGGGATGCTACTGTGATGCCTGCGCTGACGGCCGATCTCAATCCTGATTTACAAGTCAAGGGGCAGCGTGTAGTGATGGATACGCCCGCTTTGGGCGCCGTTCCACTGGCCGCCTTCAAAGGCGCAGTCGACAATCTGGGCACTCAACAGCTTGCCATTCAGAATGCTTTAGACACCCTATTTGGAAGCTATTGATGCAACACCCCGTCCGCTCCCAATACGAAGACTTCATGCGCCACGTGTACACCACGGGCGTGGCCAAGACCGACCGCACCGGCACCGGCACCAAGAGCGTTTTTGGCTACCAGATGCGCTTTGACCTGAACGAAGGCTTTCCGCTGGTCACCACCAAGAAAGTGCACCTGCGCTCCATCATCCAAGAGCTGCTTTGGTTCCTCACTGGCTCCAGCAGCAATACCTGGCTCAAGGAACGCGGCGTGTCAATCTGGGACGAGTGGGCGCGCCCTGACGGCGACCTGGGTCCGGTCTATGGCGTGCAGTGGCGCAGTTGGCCCACGCCAGATGGCGGGCATATCGACCAGATCGCCCAGGTCATGCAGGCGCTTAAAGGCAACCCTGATTCGCGCCGCATCATTGTCAGTGCGTGGAACGTGGCCGACCTGGACAAAATGGCGCTAATGCCCTGCCATGCCTTCTTCCAGTTCTATGTGGCACCCGCCACCGAACCCGGCGGCAAGGGCAAACTGAGCTGCCAGTTGTACCAGCGCAGCGCCGATATCTTTTTGGGGGTGCCCTTCAACATCGCCAGCTACGCGTTGCTGACGCACATGGTGGCGCAGCAGTGCGATCTGGATGTAGGCGACTTCATCTGGACCGGCGGCGACTGCCATATTTACAGCAACCACCATGAGCAGGTGGAGCTGCAGCTGAGCCGCGCGCCACACCCCTACCCCACGCTGCACATCAAGCGCAAGCCCGAGAGCATCTTTGACTACCAATACGAAGACTTTGAAGTGCTCGACTACCAGAGCCACGCGGCCATCAAAGCGCCCGTCGCCGTATAGACAAGGACAGTCACATGCAACTCCACGTCATCTTCGCCAAAGCCCGCAATGGCGTTATCGGAAAAGACAACGCGCTCCCCTGGCATTTGCCAGAAGACATGGCGCATTTCAAGCGAACCACCATGGGCTGCCCCGTCATCATGGGCCGCAGGACCTGGGACTCGATTCCCGCGCGCTTTCGCCCGCTGCCGGGGCGCATCAATGTGGTGGTCACCCGCCAACAGGCATGGAGCGAAATGGGTGCGAAGCCCTCGTCCAGTCTGCGTGAGGCGCTCTCATTTTGTGAGCAATTTGCAGATGTATGGGTCATTGGGGGTGCCGATCTCTACGCCCAGACATTGCCCCTCGCCAACACAGCCGTCGTCACCGAAATCGATGCCGATTTTGAAGGCGATGCCTATGCTCCACAATTCGGCTCACACTGGCTGGAAACGACCCGAGAATCACACACCGCGGCCAACGGGCTGAACTTCAGTTTTGTGACCTATCGCAACCCACAACCTCAAGGACTTTAAGATGTCAGGACACGGATTTCACGTACACGGCCCGCACGACCACGAACTGGAGCACGCGCAGCAAGGCGGCGGCGGTCATGGTGGCCATGAGAGTGGCGGCATGATCAACCAGATCGCCATGTTCACCGCGATTGTTGCCACTATCGGCGCTATTTTTGGCTACATGGGCGGCGCCACGCAGGCCAACGCGGGCCTGTACAAGAACAACGCAGCCATCAAGAAGACTGAAGCGTCTAACCAGTGGAATTACTTCCAATCCAAGAGCACTAAGCAGTCGCTGGCCGAGATGTCGCGTGACCTGACTACCAAGGAGGAAGACAAGTCCAAGTACCAGGCCAAAATAGACCGATACGAAAAGGAAAAAGGCGAGATCAAGGTCGGTGCCGACAAGTTGGAGGCCGAGGCTACCGACTGGGACCACAAGAGCGACGAACAAATGCACCAGCACCACCGCTGGGCGCAGTCCACCACCGTGCTGCAGGTCTGCATTGCGTTGGCGGCCATTGCCTTGTTGACAAAGAAGAAGTGGGTGGAATACGGCATGTTTGCTGCTGGCGCCATTGGCCTGACGGTGGGTGCCTTGGCCGCCTTCCACATTTGAGTTTGGCAAGCCCCTCCCGCGTACTGAAGCCCGACCATGGACGCATTCGACGAAACGGGCCTCAACAGTGCGACCTACAAGGTCTTGTACCAGATCGCCGAGGGGGCGACGCGGGAAGAAACCCTGTTTGAATTTGGCGGCACGCTGCACCGCCTGTTGGCCGAACTGATACCCGCCAAGAATTTGTACCTGTGCTTGCTCAGCGACCAACCGGGCCGGCTGAACTTTCCCTACTATGTGGATGAGCGCGATGGGGATTCCATGCAAGAGATGGATGTGCCTATACGTCGCGGACTGACCGAATTTGTGCTGCGCAGTGGCGCAGCTGAACTGATCAGCGCTGATCGGTACGCCGCGCTACAACGCTCTGGTGACATCACTGAGGCCACCGGCGACCTCAGCTTCAATAGTTGGCTGGGTGTGCCACTGCACATCAAGGGCCAGGTTGGTGGCGTACTGACCGTACAAAGCTATGACGCCAATGTGTCCTACACCGCGTCCGACGCACACCTTTTGTCCTTTGTGGCTCGCCACGTCAGCACCGCCATAGAGCGCAAACAGTCCTATGACGCGCTGCGCGTCGCACACGTGGAGTTAGAGCGCGAGACGCAGCAACGGCGCCAAAGCGAAGCCCTCTACCGCGTCTTCTATCAATTGGCGGTGCAAGCCTCTCAGGGGGAGTCGCTGCACGAATTTTGCACCAAGGCGCATGAATTGATCGCGCAGCTTATGGTGGCACCTTGCTGCTTTATCAGCATGATAGACCTGGAGCGCAGGGTTAAACATTACGCGTATGACGAGCACCCGTTAGACGACCTGGTTTTTGAGAACGAAAACGTTCCCATGCGTTTGGGATTGACCGAATTTGTCTTTGCGACTGAACTACCGCAGCGCATAGACCAAGCCCGGCTTACCCAGCTTAAGCGGGACGGACTCGTGACGCAGGCTCAGGGAGATTTGAGTTTTACCGCATGGCTCGGTGTCCCGCTGCGGATTCGGGGCACGATTGACGGTGTGCTCGCCATCCGAAGCTATGAAGACGGGGTTGTTTACACCGAAAACGATGCAGAAGTGCTGACCCACGTGGCCCACCACGTCAGCGGTGCCATCGCCCGCATACAGGCCTTTGAGGCCGTGCACCGGTCCGAATTGGCGCTGCGCCGGACCTCGTTCGAGCGCGAGGCCATGCTGAACACGGCGCTTGTGGGCATCAGCTTCAACATCAAAGACAAAATTGTGTGGGTCAACGAGAAATGCGCCGAAATGTCCGGCTTCCAACGCGACGAACTGATGGGTCAATCACCCCGCATTTTTTACGATTCTGACGAGGCTTTTGCCGCGGAGCGGCTCAAATCTGAGGCCAGCCTACGGGAGTTCGGAACCTACAGTGGCGAGCGCTACACCCGACGCCAGAACGGCGAAAAAATCTGGGTGCTGCTGGCCGGCCGCTGCGTGGAAGACAACGACCCGGACGCCGGTGTGATCTGGACCCTGCTGGACGTGACCGCGCGTCGCCAGGCCGAAGACGACATCCGCGGGGCGCTGGAGCGCCAACGCGAACTCAATGTGTTGCGTTCGCGCTTTGTGGCCATGACCAGCCATGAATTTCGCACACCGCTGGCGTCCATACTCTCATCCGCCGAGTTGCTGCGCTATTACAGCGAACGGGTGTCGGCCGAGGAACGTCTTGGCATGCTGCAGTCCATCGAAGCCGGTGTGCAGCGTATGACCCAGATGCTGGACCGCATCCTGCTGATCGGCAAGGCAGAGGCCGAAATGCTCGAGTTTAGCCCGCAGCCCATAGATCTCAAGGAACTGTGCAATCAACTGATCAAGGAAGCAAACCAGCAGCACACCAACGCCAAAAGCGCCATCGTGTTGGACTGGCAAATGGAACCCGCCGAGCAGGGTTTTGACGAAAAACTGTGTCGCCACATCTTCAGCAACCTGTTGTCCAACGCCCTCAAATACTCCCCCACTGGGGGTGACGTGCACATGCGCGTGCAAACTGAGCAAGGTCGCACCGTTTTTGAGGTACGTGACCAGGGCATAGGCATACCGGCCGACGAACTGCACCACCTGTTTGACTCGTTCCACCGGGCCAGCAACGTGGGCACAATCGCGGGGACCGGGCTGGGCCTGTCCATCGTAAAAAAATCGGTCGAGTTGCATGGCGGAACCATCACCGTTAGCAGCACAATAGACCAAGGAACCTGCTTTACCGTGACGCTGTAGGAGACCCTGTACACCATGTCAAAAGCCTCTTCTGGACCCGGTCTCCACCCCCCAGCGGAACCCGCGCCCAGCGTACAAAACCTGCAAAAAGAGGTTGAGCGTCTGCAGGCGCGAGAAAGCCATTTGCTGAACCTGTTGAGCCTGGCACGCGATGCGGTGGTGGCGATGGATACGCAAGGCCTGGTGACTGAATGGAACCCGGCTGCAGAAAAGCTGCTCGGTTTCAGCCGTCAGGAGGCCGTGGGCGCCAAGCTTTCCGACCTGATCATTCCGCAAGCCCTTCGCGCAGCGCACGAAGCCGGCTTGCAACGCTTTCTCACTACCAGAAAGCCCACGATATTGAACCGGTTGATCGAGGTCCAGGCGCAGCGCCGCGACGGCAGCCTGGTTGCGGTTGAGCTGGCGATCTGGTCCTTTCCTTCAGGCCAGAGCCTGGGTTTTGGCGCCTTCATACGCGACATTTCGGACCGCCGTGCAGCCGAGGAAGCCATCAAGCTGTCAGAAGACTTCAACCGCGTGGTGGTAGAGCACCTGGGCGAAGGCATGTGCATCAACCAAGACGGTTTGGTTCTGTATGCCAACCGTATGGCATTGGAGATTCTGCGCAGGCCCATGGAGGCCGTTGTTGGGCACAGCGTGATGACCTGGGTTCACCCTGACGACCATGCGTATGTCACCGAATTACGGCGTAAAGGCCGGGTCGGTGAGGCCGTTCCGGATCGGTTTGAGATACGCTGCATTCAGTTGGACGGTAGCGTGCGCTGGCTGGAGGTCCATGCATCCGTCATCCCGTGGAAGGGTCAGACGGCTACGATGACTTTTTTCACCGACATCACCGAGCGAAAGATGATGATCGACACGCTGCACCGCTCGGAAGAGCGGTACCGGCTGGTCATCGAGAACGTTGGCGAAGGCATGATCGTGTTGCAGGGCGAGCACATTGTGTTTGCCAACGCGCGTGCGTCAGAGATTGCCCGTATATCCCACGATGAATTTTTAAGTGTCGGCTTCTTGCACCGTGTGCACCCCGACGACCATGCCATCATCCAGGAAAGGCGGCGCAAGCGATTGGCGGGCGAAGATGTCATCAACCAGTACCAGATCCGGCTGTTGCAGCCTGATGGAGCCGTCCAATGGCTGGAGATTGGGGTCACCGTCGTGCCGTGGGAGGGGCAACCTGCCACGCTTACTTTTTACTCGGACATCACCGACCGCAAGCTTCTGGAGGCGGAACTGCACCATGCCTCGTCCGAGCGCGAAGCCATACTCAACAGCGCCCTGGTGGGCATCGTCCTGTCGCGCAACCGCGAGCACGAATGGGTTAACGACAAGTTCGCCGAAATGGTAGGGTATAGCCGCGAAGAGTTGATAGGCCAATCGTCCAAGCTCTTGCACCCCAGCGAAGCGCAATGGCAATCCGTTGGCCCGCATACGCGCCAGGCGCTGGCTACGCTGGGCACATATACCGCCGAGCGCCAGCTCAAACGCAAGAATGGTGAGCTGTTCTGGGCCCATCTGGCAGGGCGCTGCGTGCGCCCCCTTGACCCGGACTCCGGCGTGATCTGGACCTTCCTGGACATCACCGAGCGCAAACAGGCAGAACAGGATATCCGCGATGCGTTGGACCGCCAGAAAGAACTCAACGAGTTGCGTTCGCGCTTTGTCGCCATGACCAGCCACGAATTCCGCACGCCGCTTGCAACTATCCTGTCGTCCGCAGAGTTACTCAAATACTATGGCGACCGCATGCCCGACATCGAAAAGGCAGATGTCATCCGCAGCATCGAAAGCAGCGTACAACGCATGGCCCGCATGCTGGACCGCGTTCTGCTTATCGGCAAGGTAGAAGCCCAGATGTTGGAGTTCAAACCCGGAAAAATCGATTTGGTGGCGCTGTGCCTTGGTTTGGTAGAAGAAGCCCGTAACCAGTTGCCTGACTCGCCCTGTACGGTGCGGACCGAGTTTGCCAAAGACGTTGGATGGGGTATGTATGACGAAAAGCTGCTGGGCCATATCTTTGGCAACCTGCTGTCCAACGCCATCAAGTATTCACCGCAGGGCGGTGAGATCAGCTTCAAGGTGTACCGGCTGGGCGACGAGACGGTGTTTGAGGTTTTAGACCAGGGCATAGGTATACCCAGCGACGAGGTTGGCCATTTGTTTGAGTCCTTTCACCGGTCTAGCAACGTGGGCAATATTCAGGGAACCGGGCTGGGTCTGGCCATTGTCAAGAACTCGGTTGACCTGCACGGGGGGCGCATCGCGGTCGAAAGCGAGGCTGGTCGTGGCACATGCTTTCGTGTCACACTGTCGCCGGGGATTCCATCCACTGTTTGAGGTTGCACATGGCACGCATACTGGTTATTGATGACGAAGCGCCGATTCGCGAGAATTTGGTCCGGTTTTTGGTGCTGGAGGGGCACCAGGTGTTGCAGGCTGCAGATGGGCGCATGGGTTTGGAAGCCATCCGCGCCCACAAGCCCGATTTCATTCTGTGTGACGTCATGATGCCGCACATGGATGGCTTTGAGGTGCTGGCAGCCACGCATGCCGATCCGGCCCTGCGGGGCATACCGTTTGTGTTTTTGTCGGCCAGCGCCGAGCCTGAAAAGCTCGAGGCTGCCCTTAAGCAGGGCGCCACCGGCTATGTGACCAAGCCCTTTAACTTGGCAAGCCTGCGCCAATTGCTGGCAACCCAACTGGCCCACATTACCCAACCACCGCCATCCCTATGAGCCATCGCATCGTTATTGCAGAAGACGAAGCCGACATTCGGACCAACCTTACCCGCCTGCTGAAGCTGGAAGACTACGAAGTATGGGCGGCCCCGAATGGGCGCGATGCGCTGCAACTGGTGCGTCAGCACCTGCCGGACATTGTGCTCAGCGACGTGATGATGCCCGAGATGACGGGGCACCAACTGGTGCAGGCGCTGCGCGCCGATCCGCTCACAGCGCACATTCCGACTGTACTTCTGACCGCCAAGGCCGATCGCAGCGATGTGCGCGAAGGCATGAACCTGGGCGCGGACGACTACCTGACCAAGCCATTCCAACGCGACGAACTGCTCGACTGCATACGCTCCCAACTCGAAAAGGCCGCCACCTTGCAACTGGCAGCGCGCCAATTGGCCAGCCAGGTCCACCAAATGGCCCACTTCGACGCGGTCACTAGCCTCCCCAACCGCAGCCACTTGCTATTGCTGCTGGGTCAGGCGCTGCGCGAACAAAAAGCCAACGGACCTGCGCTATGGATGGTCGGGCTGGACAGCCTCTCACAAATGGCACAAATCATGGGCGTGGGCCTGCTGGACGACGCCGTGCGTCAAATGGCAAAACGACTGCATTCGCTGGCCGACGCATCCCCGCAGCTTGCCGACTTACGCCACACAGTTGCCAGACTCGGCGAAGACCGCCTGGTCTTGTTGGCATCCAATTGGCCCACGGGACGGCCGCTGGATACGCTGGCGTTGGATTTGTTGAACGGCATGTCAGCCGCCATCACGCTGGAGGGGCAGGAACAATTTCCTGTGGTCTCCATTGGCGCTTGCGCGCAGGCTATGGACGGCGAGCGGCCTGATGCCATGTTGGCACGGCTGGACATCGCACTGGCGGCAGCGCGTGCACGTTCGGCCCAGCGCATGGTCGTGCATGAGCCTTCTTCCACATCCGACCTGTCGGCCTCGTTTCGCCTTCACAACGACCTTCATCGTTCAGTGGAACGCCAGGAACTGCAGGCCTTTTTCCAGCCCCAAGTCATGGCCCAGGACAGCAGCCTGATCGGCTTCGAAGCGCTGATGCGCTGGCGCCACCCAGAGCTGGGATTGATCTCGCCGGTTCGCTTTATACCCATCGCCGAAGACCACGGCCAGATCGTTCCGATGGGGGCTTGGGTGCTACAAGAAGCATGCATGCAGGCTGGGAAGTGGCAAAAACACATGCCGGCGGGCTACCCGCTCTTGCGCGTTGCCGTCAACCTGTCGTTGCGTCAATTCGGAGACCCCAACCTGCTACAACATGTGCGCTCGGCGATAGAAACCTCAGGATTGGAAGCGACCCAACTTGAGCTGGAAATCACCGAGAGCACCGCCATGCTCGATCTGCAGCACACGCTGGACGTGCTCAAGCAGTTGAAGGCCCTGGGGCTGAAACTGGCGATTGACGACTTTGGCACCGGCTACTCCAGCCTGGCCTATCTCAAGCGTTTTCCCCTCGACGTACTCAAGGTAGACCAATCCTTTGTGCGCCAGCTCTGCACCAATCGCGAAGACCAGGCTATTGCCGGCGCCGTGATCAATCTGGCGCACAGCCTGGGCCTGCATGTGATTGCTGAGGGTGTGGAAACAGAAGACCAGCACCGTTTGCTGCGCGACATGGGGTGTGACCAAATCCAGGGCTATTTGCACGGGAAGCCCATGCCCGCGGCAGACGTTGAGCCTTGGCTGGCGAATCGAACGACAACCCCGCAATTTTAGAAAAATACGGGTCTTTGGCCGAGGAGGGAGCGAATTGATAAAACCAAATGATGCCAATATCTTGGTGGTGGAGGACCTCAACGAAATGCGGGACATTGTGCGCCGGCTGCTCGGCGTTTTGGGGTTTGACAAAGTCACCACTGCAACCAACGGTTTTGAGGCCTGGGAGCAACTGAAAGTCAATAGGTTCGACTTGGTCTTGTGCGACTGGAATATGCCCAAAATGTCGGGGCGGGAGTTGCTGGAAAAAGTGCGCTCCACACCCGAGTTGAACCACCTGCCCTTCATCATGATTACCGGCGAAAATGCCTCCGACATGGTCAAAAGCGCGATAGCCGGCGGTGTCACCGATTTCATCGTCAAACCATTTACCGGGGCGCTACTGGAACACCGCATGAATCTGGCCCTGGGGCAAGCGCGCCCACCCCTGAAAGTCGTTTAACCGACGCGCGGCAGGTGCACGGTAAACGTCGTTCCGGTGCCCAGAATGCTGCTAACGGCAATGGTTCCGCAGTGCAGATCAACCGAGCGCTTGACGATGGCCAGTCCCAGACCGGTGCCCACAATATTGGCGACGTTCGCGGCGCGATGAAACGTCTCGAACAGGCGTGGCAAATCTGCTTCGGGGATGCCTATACCTTGGTCACTGACGGTGAAGGTAAATCCGTCCGCGCCACAGTGCACATCAAAAACTACGGTACCGCCATCGGGCGAATACTTGACCGCGTTGGACAGCAGGTTGCCAAAGATATGGCGCATTAATTTT
The DNA here is from genome assembly GCA_038317285.1 of Burkholderiales bacterium. Taxonomy (GTDB): domain Bacteria; phylum Pseudomonadota; class Gammaproteobacteria; order Burkholderiales; family Burkholderiaceae_C; genus Allorhodoferax. The sequence goes on from JBBQBG010000009.1 coordinate 15,028, forward strand.
TCATCAAAATGGCCTTGGGCAGCAGCACCAGCAACCTCAGGTTCACCACTGCAGTGCACCGTCAACTGGATATTGTGCCGCAGGGGACCGGCGCCTGTCAGTTCTGATTGTTGCTCCTGCACCATGGCCTCGCACAGGGCGTCCAGCGCCATGGGCAGCGGCAAGTATTCCATGCGTTCTTCTTCATCCTTTCCGATAACCAGGATGTCTTCCAGCATTTTGGTCATGCGTTTGACAGCGAGTGCGATAGTGCCAAACAGCTCCTTTCGCTCGTCGACGGGAAGCCGATCGTAATAGTGCACCAGCAAATCGCTGGACGACAGAATCGTGGCCAATGGTGTCCTGAACTCATGCGAGGCCATGGACACAAATCGCGACTTCAACTGGTTTAATTCCTTTTGCTTTTCAAGTGAGGTCTTGATGTCCTCTTCGGCCTGCCGGCGTTGGGTGATGTCGCGTATGAAGGCACAGAACTCGAAAGTACCAGGGTTGTCCAGCACGACCCGCGTGATGGCCAACTCGATCGGAAAGACCCGCCCGCTTTTATGCAGAGCGGTTATTTCGATACGCCGGTCGATCACGTTGGACGGTCCGCCGGCCATGTAGCGGGCCATGCCCTGCAAGTGCGCCGCGCGGTACTGCTCGGGGACGATCGTCTCGTGCAAGGGGCGACCCAGCGCCTGCGCGGAAGTCCACCCGAAGATCAGCTGCGCCTGGCTGTTCCAGCCCACGATGTTGCCGCTCGCGTCCACCCGCACCACGGCGTCCAGCGCGGTGTCTACGATGCCCTGCAGCTTTTGTTTGTTTTCGGCCAGCATGTCCAGCGTGGCACGCATCTCTTGCGTGCGCCGCACGATACGGGCCTCCAGGTCGTTGTTCAACGCCTGCAGTTCGTTGTCAATGCGCTCGCGCTCGGCAATATCCTGCACTAGTTGGGCGTGGGTCTGCCGCAGCTCGGTATTGGCCTGGTCAGCCTCTCGCTGCGCCGCTGCTGCTGCCGCGTAGGCCGTGGCATTGTCCAGGGCGATAGCCCCGTAGGCGCACAGGGTGTGAAAGATGGAGCGTTCACGCTCACCATAGGCCTGCGCAGTGGGCGACTGGATGGTCATCACGCCCAGCAGGCGCTCGCCCACCATCAAAGGGGCGTACAACATGCTGAGGCTGGGCAAAGTGCCCGGAATCCAGCTACTGGTGGTCCTTCCCGGCTCCACGGCCACCAGTACTTCCTTGCGCTCGCGGGCACAGCGCGCCGACATAGCCTTGGGGCTGTCCAGCGCCACGCGCGACAGCGGCAGCGGCGCACCGGCTTCGATGCCAAACGCCATTTGTAGAAAGGGGGCATCGACCTCCATCAGGTAGATGGCAAAGGCGGTCGCGTCCAGCAGTTCATGCACATGGCGGTGCAGCGCGTCAAATACGGCGGCAGCGTCCAGGCTGGCCGTTATCTCTCGCCCAATCGTGCCCAGGGTCTCCAGCGTGGCGGCTGTGTCTTTCAGCGTGGCCGCCAGTTTGCGGTGGTGTTCGGTGTCGGCGCGGGCCTGCTCCACCTGCTGGCGCACCTGCAAAGCCAAGGCGCGTTTTTGCGCTTCAAGGCGCTGTGATTTGTTGCGGGCCGCACTCGCAGCCAGAGCATTCTTGTAGGCCGCCTCAAAGTTGCCCGAAGCCGCATGGGCAACCGCCAATTGATCGATCAACTCAGGCGAAACGTCGTACCCGCCCATGGCGCCGGCGATCGTCAGGGCCTGGTTCAGGTAGCGCAACGCAGCTACGGGTGGGGTTTCGCCATCGGGCGATGCCAGGTTCTGCTCCAAATGCATTTGAGCAAATATGCGCAGGATCTGAATCTGACCTTCCGCATTGCCCTGCTGTTGGGCCAACGCTAGAGCGGCTTGGGCCTTGCTGTGCGCCTCCTCCAACCGCCCCAACCGAAACAACGCACTGGCCTGACCGCGCCAAGCCTTGATGGCCAGATCTGGCTCGACCTGCGTGCGGCCATGATCCTCCAACTTGGCGAAAGACTCCAGCCCGGCCGCATAGTCGCCCACATCCAGCGCCAACTGTCCCAGGTTGCCCAGACCCAGCTCGTAATTGCGCGAACCGGTTTGCGCGCCCATCAACACCAAGGCTTCCTGCAGGTATTGCCTTGACTCGTCGTGCCGCCCCAGCAGGCGCATCACATCGCCCAGTTGCATCAGGCAAAACCCGATACTGGCGGGCCAAGTTGTCGTGCGCGCCAACACCAGGGCGCGCTCACTCCACTCCAGCGCGGCGTCCAGGTCACCCAGCGTAGCAAAAGATTCTGCCGCATTGGTGACCGATACCAAGGACTGGCGTACCTGCCCGCTGTCCAGCGCCGCGTGGTATGCCACCAGGTCATGTTTGATGGAACCGCCCGGGTCGTCCGTCAAACCGGCCACATTGGCGCGTGCGGCGGCGGCCCAGGCCAGCACCGACACAGGCAAGGCTTGCTCCAACGGAAACTGGCGCATCAATTCCGCAGCAGTGACCACAGGCTCACGGAACGAGGCATTGACCAGCCCCCGCGCAGCTGTGGCAGCGATGCGCACCGCATCCCCCGAAGCCTGGTATGCGGCGGCGGCCAGGTTCAGGCATTCAGCAACCTGCAAGCTGTTTCCCCGGTCCACACAAATGGAGGCTTGCAGCCAGTGCGTGTCGCCGGTGCCCACCGCATCGTTCAGGCGGGCAAACTCTGCCGCGGCGGCCTGGGCCAGATCCTGTGCCATCTGCCAATCACCAAACAGGAGCTTTATTTCTGCACGCAAAAGCTTCAGGCGCGCACGGTGGCGTGCGCATTCAAGTTCGGGCAAAACGCAGTACGGCAGCAGGCTTTCGGCGTTGTCCGCCAAGCCCAATGCACGCTCGCAATCCCGCTGGCGGAGGTGCCAAGCTCGGGCCACGGTGAAGGCCAGGCCGGCGTCGCCTTGCGGCGCTGCTGCCAACGCACGCTCCAGGGCGACAAGATCCTCGTTAACTATGAATAGTTCCATCGCCGGTGAGTGGTTGGACAGGTTAAGCATCATACAGACGCGAGGCCCACAGGTGGTGAAAACCGTGCCGCAAGCCCGAGCCACGCGCGTTCTGGGTTACCCTTCTTGGGTTTGAATTACTTGGCCGCCAAAGATGTCCATTACCATGAAACTCGCCACTTGGAATGTCAACTCGCTGAGCGTGCGCCTGCCCCAGGTGCAAGACTGGCTAAACACCAATCCCGTTGATGTGCTGGGCCTGCAAGAACTCAAGATGACGGACGACAAATTCCCCAAGGATGCATTCGAAGCACTGGGCTACCACGCCCACTGGTTTGGCCAAAAGACGTATAACGGTGTAGCCCTGTTAACTCGCACGCCAGCCACGGACATCGTCAAAAACATACCCGGTTTTGAGGACGACATGGCGCGGGTGATTGCTGGCACGGTGGACGGCGTGCGCGTCGTATGCGGCTATTTCCCCAATGGCCAGGAGCCCGGTAGCGACAAGTTTGAGTACAAGATGGAATGGCTCAAGGGCCTGCGCCAGTGGATCAAGGAAGAGCTCGTCGCGCACCCTCGGCTGGTTCTACTGGGCGACTACAACATCACCTTCGACGACCTGGACGTGTGGGATCCTATCGGGCTGCAAGACACCATCCACTGCACCGAAGAAGAGCGCTACCACCTGCGCGCCCTGGTTGCGCTGGGGCTGCACGACAGCCATCGCCTGTTCGCACAACCCGCCAAGAGCTTTTCGTGGTGGGACTACCGCAGCGCGGGCTTCACGCGCAACCGCGGCCTGCGCATTGACCACATCCTGGTCAGCAACGCACTGAAAGCCTCGGTGCTGGCCTGCGCCATAGACAAGTTGCCACGCAAAAACGAGCGTCCCAGCGACCATGCCCCAGTCGTGGTGACACTCGGACTGCTATAATTTGGATAGCGCCTCACGCAGTATCTACTAGGGCTACAGCCAAATTTTATTTAAGCCAATAGGCTTTCGGCACTGGTGTAGGTCACCCCCAGTTCGCGGGCCACGGCTTCATAGGTAACCCGGCCTTCGCAGACGTTGAGGCCATTGCGCAGGTGGACGTTGTCCCGCAGCGCCGCCTTCCAGCCCTTGTTGGCCAATGCCACGGCATGGCCAATCGTGGCGTTGTTCAACGCAAACGTGGATGTGCGGGCCACCGCGCCGGGCATGTTGGCCACGCAGTAGTGCACCACACCGTCGACCACATAGGTGGGCTCCGCATGCGTAGTGGCGTGCGAGGTCTCGAAGCATCCGCCCTGGTCTATCGCCACGTCCACCACCACCGCGCCCTTCTTCATGCGGGCAATGTGGTCGCGTGTCACCAGCTTGGGCGCCGCGGCACCGGGCACCAGCACTCCGCCTATGACCAGGTCGGCATCCAGAACGGCCTCCTCGATGCTGGTAACAGTGGAATACAGCGTGCTGATGCGGTTGCCAAACACCAAGTCCAACTGGCGCAGGCGGTCGACACTTTTGTCGATGACGGTCACCCTGGCGCCCAGTCCCATGGCCATCTGCAAGGCATTGGTGCCAACCACCCCCGCGCCCAGAATGACCACGTGGCCCGGCGCAACGCCGGGCACACCGCCTAACAGTAAGCCGCGTCCACCATGCTCCTTTTGCAAATGGGTGGCGCCCGCCTGAATGGCCATGCGCCCCGCCACCTCGCTCATGGGTGCCAGCAATGGCAACCCACCGTTCGCGCCCGTAATGGTCTCGTAGGCGATGCACACTGCACCCGACTTGACCAGCGCGGCCGTCTGCTCGGGGTCGGGTGCCAAATGCAAGTAGGTGTAGAGGATTTGACCTGCGCGCAGCATGGCGCACTCGGCAGGTTGCGGCTCTTTGACCTTGACGACCATGTCGGCGCGCTGGAAGATGTCAGCCGCAGTCGCCACCACTTCAGCACCCGCCGCCTGGTAAAGACTGTCGTCCAGTCCAATGGCCGTGCCCGCGTTTACCTGCACCATCACCTGATGGCCGTGGGACACCAGCTCGCGCACGCTGGCTGGCGTCAGGCCGACGCGGTACTCGTTGTTCTTGATTTCCTTCGGGACGCCGATGTGCATGTCAATCTCCTTGTTTTGTTGGGTTACAGCGCCATTGTGCGCAGTCTGTCCAAAAACAGTAGCTCTATGCATTTAATGCCGAGGGCATGAATACGTCTAATAATTGACGCAATATTTTGCCGACGATCAAAAGAAAATCCGCTATTGTTTAGATAGCGGCTTACGCAGTGTTGGCGAGGGCTAGGGCCAGGTTTCACCGGCGGGCCTCCCCAAGATGAGACGGGCCCCTTGGGGGCGCAACGTGCCACACGCAGTGGGCAAGCGTGGGGGCCAGTTTCTATTCCAGACCTAGCTCCTGGATCTTGCGTGTAATGGTGTTGCGGCCAATGCCGAGCTTTTGTGCAGCCTCAATCCGTCGACCCTTGGTATTGGCCAGCGCAGCCAGGATCAGCCGTGATTCGAAGCGGTGGGTCAGCGCATCCCAAACATCGGTGCGGCCTGCACCCAATAGGGCAATGGCCTCTGCCTCCAAATCAGACTCCCAACCCGCCAGCGTGCCTGATACCAAGGGCACAGCAATGGGCGCAACCGTCGGCACAGGCAGCAATGCATCGGACAACGCCACACCCGCCGGCGTGGGCGCCGGCACGGGCGTGCCATCGGTATTGGTATCTGCCGCCAAGCGCACGCCGACCTCCGGGGGCAAGTCCTTGGCCTCCACCATTTGCGCCGGGGCCATCACGGTCAGCCAGTGGCACACGTTTTCGAGCTGGCGCACATTGCCCGGAAAATGGAAGGCCTCCAGCCACGACAGCGCTGCATCCGATATGCGCTTGGGCTCCACGCCCAATTGTTGTGCGCTTTGCTGTAAGAAGTGCCGTGTCAGCATGGCTATGTCTTCCTTGCGCTCACGTAATGCTGGCAAGCGCAAGCGGATGACGTTGAGGCGATGAAAGAGGTCTTCGCGAAAGCCGCCGTCTTTGACGCGCTGCTCCAGATCCTGGTGCGTGGCTGCAATGACACGCACATTGGTCTTGACGGCGCTGTGCCCACCGACACGGTAAAAATGGCCGTCGCTCAGCACACGCAGCAAGCGGGTCTGCAACTCAAACGGCATGTCGCCAATTTCGTCGAGGAACAACGTGCCGCCATCGGCCTGCTCGAAGCGCCCTCGGCGCATGGTTTGCGCGCCGGTGAACGCGCCGCGCTCATGGCCGAAGAGTTCGCTTTCCAACAAGTCCTTGGGGATGGCTGCCGTGTTGATAGCCACAAACGGGCCGTTGGCGCGGGGTGAATGCTTGTGCAGCGCACGCGCCACCAACTCCTTGCCGGAGCCCGATTCCCCGGTGATCATCACCGTGACATTGCTCTGGCTCAAGCGGCCAATCGCGCGGAACACATCCTGCATGGCAGGCGCCTGGCCCAGCATCTCGGGTGTCTCGCTCATGCGCTCTTCGGCAACTTCTTCGCGCTGGCTTTCCTCTACCGCGCGACGGATCAGCTCCACGGCCTTGGGCAAATCGAACGGCTTTGGGAGGTATTCGAACGCACCGCCCTGGAATGCACTGACCGCGCTGTCCAGATCAGAGAACGCCGTCATGATGATGACGGGCAGGCCAGGGTGTTTGGCCTTGACCTTCTCCAGCAACTCCAAGCCAGACCCCCCGGGCATGCGAATGTCGCTCACCAGAATCTGCGGGCCTTCGTCGTCTGCAGCGGTATTGAGCGCGGCAAGCACATCACGGGAGTTGGAGAAGCTGCGCGTGGGCAGGTGTTCGCGCAACAGCGCCTTCTCCAGTACGAAGCGTATGGACTGGTCATCATCTACTATCCAAATTGGCTTCATTAAGTATGCGCTCCTTTAGCCTGTGCGGGGCAGTCCAGCTAAGCCTTGTGGGCCGCTCTGTCCTCAACCATATAAAAACCTGCGGGACAGACCGCAGTTACACGCAGTGAACTAGCTCTGTCCTCAACACTTCAAGGTAACGGAATCAATATTTTGAAATCCGTACGGCCTGGCACGCTGTCGACCTCGATCAATCCATGGTGCTGCTGTACAAAGGTTTGCGCCAATGTCAGCCCCAGGCCAGAACCACCTTCCCTGCCCGACACCAGCGGGTAGAAAATGCGGTCCTTGATCGAATCTGGCACACCAGGTCCGTTATCGATGACATGCAATTCCAATGCCAACCGATAGCGCTGCTTACCGAAAGTTATTTGACGCAGTACCCGCGTGCGAAAAGTGAGGGTCGCATCGCCCGCCGCGATGCGTTCGGCCAAGGCCTGGCAGGCGTTATGTGCGATGTTTAGCACGGTCTGTATCAACTGTTCGTGGTCACCGCGGAATTCGGGAATCGAGATGTCGTAGTCGCGGATGACGCGCAGACCCTTGGGGAATTCGGCCAGTATGAGAGAGCGCACCCTCTCACATACTTCGTGGATGTTGACGTCGGTCACCAAGTGCGGCCTGCGGTGCGGTGCGAGCAGACGATCCACCAGGCTTTGCAGGCGATCGGCTTCGCGGATGATGACCTGGGTGTATTCGGTCAGCTCGGTGGACTCCATCTCCATCTCTAACAACTGCGCGGCACCGCGAATGCCGCCCAGCGGGTTCTTGATCTCGTGGGCCAGGTTGCGAATCAACTCTTTGTTGGTTTGGGCCTGCTCGGCCAGACGCTCTTCGCGGTCTTGCCGGGTCTGTTGTTCCAGCGGCACCATTTCGATGATGATGGACTCGACCGGTTCGGTCCAGGTGATGATGACATGCACAGGTATAGGCTCTGCCGTGGCGCGCTTGAGAAAAGCGTCATAGCGCAACACCGCGAACGCGTTCTCCCGCGCACCGCCCAGCGCGCTTTGCAGCAGCGACGGTTCTGTGAACACGTCTGACAAACACGAGCCCACAATCGCACGCCGCGATATGCCCATTGCGTCTTCCAAAGCGGCGTTGGCAAACACTACATCGGCAGCCGGAGTGACTACGGCCACCAAGGTGGCGAGCAGGTCAAACGACTGGTAAGGGGTGGACGCATCCACGTCACTCACCTCAACGAGGCAAGAGGCTATTACTGGTGGCTTGCGGCGCTGCTCCGGGGACACGGTTCAGCTCGCGGCGGATGCCCTCAATATCGCTGTCACTGCGGCTGATGTTGGCCTTCAACTCCGCCACGCGATCGATGTATTTCTGGTTGTTGCGCGTCTCGGGGCCGAGCTTATCGGGTTCGCCGTTGTTGTATTCTTTCAACAGCTCCGCACGGCGAGCTTCGGCTTTCTTCAGCTCGGACTCCAGAATCAAGCGTGAATCCGAATCTTTGGCGCGCTGGTCACCCGCATCGACGCGTTGGCCGGGCTGGGTGGCCGCCGCGACGCGGTTGGCGTTAGGCTTGTTGGCTTGCACGACGGTGACATTGCCACCGGAAATCAGTTTGCAGTTTTTAGCTTGGGATTCGGGTACGGTGTTGGTGTATTCGTTACCGCACCGGTAGATGCGGTCTTGGGACCAGCTGGCAGTGCCCGCCAAGCTTGCCAACAGGGGTATTAGTAAAACAATTTTCATTCTGTGTCCACGCAACGGTGTGCAGGGCTGAGTAGGCAGTATGCGTCAAAAGGCGCGAAAAACAAAATCCCCACGGCCCGCATGTCGTTGTTGGACTCCTATTGCAACAATTAGTTTCAATAAAAAAGGGACGGCATCTGCCGTCCCTTTTAAAAGCAACACTAATTTTAAAGTATCACAGCGAATAGTACATGTCGAACTCAATGGGGTGTGTCGCCATGCGCAAGCGCGTGACTTCGCCCATCTTCAGCTCAATGTAGGCATCAATCATGCTGTCAGTGAACACACCGCCCTTGGTCAGGAAGCCGCGGTCTGCGTTCAGGCAGTCCAGGGCTTGGTCCAGGCTGTGGCAGACGGTTGGGATCAGCGCATCTTCTTCGGGTGGCAAATGGTACAGATCCTTGGTCGCGGCTTCGCCTGGGTGAATCTTGTTTTCCACGCCATCCAGACCGGCCATCATCAGCGCCGAGAAGCCCAGGTAAGGGTTCATCAGTGGATCGGGGAAACGCGCTTCGATGCGGCGACCTTTGGGGTTGGCCACAAACGGAATGCGGATCGAAGCGGAGCGGTTCTTGGCCGAGTACGCCAGCTTGACCGGTGCCTCATAACCAGGAACCAGACGTTTGTAGCTGTTGGTGCCGGGGTTGGTGATGGCGTTCAGGGCACGTGCGTGCTTGATGATGCCGCCAACATAGTACAAAGCGAAGTCAGACAGACCTGCATAGCCGTCACCGGCAAACAGGTTCTTGCCGTCTTTCCAGATGGACTGGTGCACGTGCATCCCGGAACCGTTGTCACCAACGATGGGCTTGGGCATGAAAGTCGCAGTCTTGCCGTAGGCATGGGCCACGTTTTGCACCACGTACTTGAGCATTTGGGTCCAGTCGGCGCGCTGCACCAGGGTGCTGAACTTGGTGCCGATTTCGTTCTGGCCAGCGCCCGCCACTTCGTGGTGGAACACTTCAACCGGAATGCCCAGGGATTCAAGAATCAGTGACATTTCGGCGCGCATGTCTTGCGTGCTGTCGACCGGCGGCACCGGGAAGTAGCCACCCTTGACGGTTGGACGGTGGCCTTTGTTGCCGCCTTCCATTTTCTTGCCCGAATTCCAGGGTGCTTCGCCTTCGTCGATCTTGAAGAAGGTGCCGGACATGTCGGTGTTCCAGCGCACGTCATCAAAGATGAAGAACTCTGGCTCAGGGCCGAAGTAGGCCGTGTCGCCAATGCCGCTGGCCTTCAGGTAAGCCTCGGCACGCTTGGCAATGGAACGTGGATCGCGGTCGTAGGCCTTGCCGTCTGCAGGCTCGACCACGTCGCAGCTCATGAACATCGTGGTTTCTTCAAAGAAGGGGTCGATGTTGGCCGTGTTGGGATCCGGCATGAGTTGCATATCAGATGCTTCAATGCCTTTCCAGCCCGCGACGGAGGAACCGTCAAACGCGTGGCCGGATGTGAATTTGTCTTCGTCAAAATGCGAAACTGGCACGGTCACGTGCTGTTCTTTGCCGCGGGTATCAGTGAAACGGAAGTCAACAAACTTGACTTCATTCTCTTTCACCATCTTCATCACGTCTGCGACGGTCTTGGCCATCAAATACTCCTGTTGCTCGGTTATAAAAAATTCGCCCTGTCGACAACGCAGCTTTTGTGCCAACCGCTGCCTCCGACCCAATATTGGCAATCACTCCCTATTCTGCCCTGAGAACCGGGTTTTTCTTCCGCCTCGGCGATTCGAGTGCACCAAAACCGGATTTACTTCTGTTGCACTCTTTTGGTGCAAAACTGTTAACGCACTAATCTGGGGATATTGGTCGACTGGACTACTCAAGCGGCATGACTCTTGGTGCGCTTGGCGCAGCAATCGGTTCGGCTATTGCTATGACCACGGGCGGGGTGGCTGCGGCGACCTGCATTTGGCGAAGATCGCGCAGGACCACGAGGCAATAGTGCGCAAACCACAAAGAAGAAAACGCAAAAACAAGGGTGTAAATCCAGATCGCCAGCGGTGCCAAAAATACAAACCAGGGCGGAAAAAAGGCCCCTGATGCCCACACCACACTGGGTGCCGCGCCCAAGTAGCCACACAACACGCCCATACCGAGCAGTTGCGGCCGGTGGGCTTTTAGCACGCTGATGCGCTCTTCTTTTGTGGCATGGGTTGCCAGCGCGTCAAACGCCATCACGCGATAGGTCAACCAGCCCCAGATAAGCGGCGGCAACACCAGAACCAGTGGCGGCACCAACCACAGGGGTAGGGAGACCACCAGCGCTACCAAGGCGAGCAGCGCGGAGCCCAGTGACCAAGCCACGCTATGCCACACCGTGGCGCCCTGTCGTTCTTCCAGCTCTGGAAACCTTCGTTTGGCTACCAGGCGCACCAGCATCGGCGTCATCATCAGCGCCACGACCAATAAACAGACGACCACGATCAGCGGGGTCACGGTAAATATGACGATCAACGGCGCCAACACCGTCTTGATGCGGCCCAGGCCCATGGTGTCTAGCCAGGTCCAGCCGTTGTTGACGAAGGCAGAAGACTCCAGCAACAGCCGAACCTGGTCCATCGCGTAATCCCAAAACAAATAGCCCAGACCGACCGTCGAAGCGATAACCAGGATCAGCGGCAGCAGAGACAAAAGAATGACCCGAGGCCGTAGGCAGTACAGCGATGCGCGCCAGAATGAATCGAGTAGCAGGTTCATGGAGCAAGCATAACGCCCCAACCGGAGCGACGGCCCCACACGAGGGGAAAGGTTTCCCCCGCCGGTCCTACCCAAGGTGAAGCGCAGCGCCCTTGGTGGGCAAAAAGCAGCACGCAGTGGACGGCCGCGGCGGCAAAACTTCAGGCGCGGCCAACCAGGCGCTTGAGCCCCAGCCACTGCTGGCTCCAGAAGCCTCGGCCATAGTCCCGGCCCTGTTCGACCTGGTCGCGCACACCGGTTGCGTCGTAGCGGTGCTCAAAATTTGCGGTGCCAAAAAGCACATCCCACCACGGCAACAGCACGCCAAAGTTGTGCCCGCCCAGACGGACCGGCCCCAAGTTGTTTGGTTTTGTCCGCGATTCATGCCCTATTCCAATGGCATGGTGTAACCGGTGAAAACGCGGGCTGACCCACAGGCGCTCGCCGATACGGCCAAACCACACACGCAGATTGGCGTGCTGGAAGCTCTCACTAAGTTGGGTAAATGCCGACACGGCAACAAACTGGCCCGGCGCAATGCCTATCAGTTGCGCCAGCACCACCATCAGCGTATCGCGCAGCAAGTCGTCGAGCAGATGGTTGCGGTTGTCGCTCCACATGGTCATTTGCCGTTGTGCGTGGTGCAAAGAATGCAAGCGCCACCACCACTCCAACTGGTGTTGCCCGCGATGCACCCAGTAATTGAAGAAATCGATAACGACCAGATACAGCACAAAGCTGACCATGGGCGTGTCGCTGACGCCGGGCCAGATGGCATCCAGATGAAACGTCTCCCACCCCGCCACGCGCAAGCGGCCAAACAATTCGTCAAACAGGGGCATCGTTGAAAAAAACAGCACCAAGCGGAACAAGCCTAGACGGTGCAGTACGGTGTACAGCATGTCGGTGCGTATGGTGGAGCGGTCGGTCACGGGCTCCACGGGCCGCCAGCGCTGCAGCGGACCAATGATGGCAACCAGCACAGCCAGTTGCAACAGACCGACCAGCAACCAGCCGGTGGCGTCATAGCCATCTTCCAGCACACTGGCCAAGCCCAGTGCAAACATGGCAGGCTGGATCACCGATTCAAATAGCCAAAGCTGCGCGGCGGCGAAGGCGTCTACAAAACTGTCTACGAAAGAGTTCACTGAAAAGTTACCGCTTAACGAGTCTGCAGATCAACGGTCGTGCGTTGCAATCCAGTTTTTGTAGGCCGGATGTTCACGCAGCGTCTGGAAGCAAAATCCCTTGGCCTTGAGCCCCACGATCAACGGCTCCAGCACGGCCGGTGCCCACGGCTCCTTGCGGGACCAAATGCCCAGGTGCGCCATCAGGATATCGCCGCTACGGATGTTGCGCAGCGCCTTGGCCAATAACGCGTCATTGCCAAAGGTCTCGCTGGGCAATTCGTCACCCAAAAAACCCGCCGCCGCCCACCCTACATGTTCGTAGCCGCACGCCTTGGCGGTGCTCAACAGTTTGGCAGAAGTTTTCCCGCCGGGTGCACGAAACAGCGCCAAAGGCTTCTTGCCGGTGATGGCTTGCAGGCGCTGGCTGGCTTGGTCCAATTGTGCGCAATATTGGTCCCCCTGCCACGTAGACTCGCGGCCATCCATAGGTCCAGCCGAGGGTCGCATGCGAAAGCGCGCGGGCTCCCCGGGTAGGTCTGCGCGCCAGTAGACATGGTCAAAAGTATGGGATGCGAAGTCGTGACCCTCGACGGCACGGGCCTTCCACCAGGGTGCCCAGTCTTGGCCCAGCGTACCGTCGCCAGTCTTGGTGCGCTCGTTAGCGGCGAAGAAGGTAACTTTGACACCCTGACGCTTGAGCACATCGGCCATCAGCGGAGCCACCTCCATATGGCCGGTATCCAGCGTCAAATACACTGGGCGGTCACAAGCTTTTTGGGCCATAGCCCCCGTGGAACCTGCGCAAGCCACTATTAAAAAAATAGCAGTTTTAGTGATGTCCCAAGCCCGCATGATCACAACCCCAAGCCGCGTTAGCGGCGCGGCCCATGGTCCAGAGTCCATACGCCGTGGGGCGATTTGCCGACCTTCACTTGGCGCACCACCTTGCGGGTTGAGGTGTCGATGACGGTCAGCTTACCCGCCCACCGCGATGTGACGTAAATGAAACGCCCATCCGCGGACACGTCCATGCAATCCGGGCCGCTGGGGGCTGGGAAGCTTTCCACCACTGACAGGGTCTGAAGGTCTAACTTGCTGATGGTATTGGCCACCCGATTGCTGACCAGCACATGGCGTTTGTCACCAAAGGACCGGAATGCATGGGCGCCCAAGCCCGTCTTGAGCAATTTCAGCAACTTCGGGCTTGGGCCAGAGACGTCGTACACCTCTACACCGTCACCACCCGTAAGTCCGACCAGCATCAGTTTGTCGTCTGGCGTGCCAAAGATATCTGCCGGCATGGCACCGGTCTTGGTACGCCACTTGATGGTCTGGGTTGCCAGATCAATGGCGACCAGTTCGTCGCTGTCCTGCATGGTGCAGAAAATGGTGTTGCTGGTGCTGTCAATCCACAAATGGCTGGGCGTCTTGCCGGTGGGCACCCGCTTGGCCAGCACCATATCGGAGCCATCCCAGCGGTAAATGTCCACGTGGTTTAACCGGTTGGCCGCAGTCACGAACCACTTCATGTCGGGCGAGAAGCTCAACTGATAGGGGTCCAGAATGCCGCGCACCGTGCGTTGCACTTCGGCTGTCTTGGGGTCAATGAACGTCAGGGAGTCGCTCAGTGCATTGGCGATGATGATGGATTTTTGGTCCGGCGTCAGGTACATGTGGTGCGGCTCTTTGCCGGTCACGATACGCTTGGTCTCTTTCCAGGAGACTGGATCAATCACGCTGACACTGGCATCCAAGGAGTTCAGCACAAACAAGGGATTGGCCTGCGCCTGTGCCGCCACCGGAAGGGCCAGGGGAGCCAAGAGCGCAAAAAGATGCAAATGGGGAGCTATGCAACGACGGACAGACGCAAACAGGAGGGCAATAATCTTCACAAGCAATCACTTTTCGGGTAACCGTCAAGTTTAATCGCCAAGCAGGTGTATTCCCGGGCCGAGGTCCCTTTCTAGTGACCTAGATCAACTGGAAGGCGCAAAGGGCGGCCCGACCTCCCTGACTAGGCTGCCTTAACTGCCAATTTCTGCAAATCTTCTGCGCGCAACCAGCGCCACTGGCCTGGCGCAAGGTCGGCGGGCAACTCCAGCGCACCGATCCGCGAACGGTGCAGCCCCTCCACCCTGTTGCCCACTGCGGCCAGCATGCGTTTGACCTGGTGGTACTTGCCTTCGGTAAGGGTCAGGCGCAGGTGTAGCGCTGCACCGTCGGCATCCACAATCTCGCAGGCCGCAGCGCGCACCGGCTTGGGGTCGTCGTCCAGCACTACACCAGCCAGCAGGCGCTGGACCTGCTTGTCATCCAGCGCGTGCTTGGCGGTCACTTCATAGACTTTTGGGCTGTGTTTTTTGGGCGAGCTCATCTGGTGGATGAACTGGCCGTCGTCGCTGAGCAGCAGCAAACCGGTTGTGTCCTGGTCCAACCGCCCGACCGCCTGCACGCCCTGCACCGCACTCTTTTGGGGTCGCAGCCGCAAGGGTGACGGCAACAGCGTGTAGATACTGGGGTAGGTTGAAGGTTTTTGCGAGCATTCGGTGCCGGCTGGCTTGTTCAGCAGCACGTAGGCCTTCTCAAAATATTCCCAGTCCACGCCCTGCACTTTGAAGCGCAGCCCAGTTGCTACTAATTCCATAGCGGAATCAGTAATAGTGACGAGGGCTAGCGCGCCTTTTTCCATATAGACCTGGACAAAACCCTGCTGTATCAGGCCCGCGCACACACGCCGGGTGCCAAAGCCTTGTGAATAAAGTATTTCCTGAAGCTGCATAGTGTCTCGTATTGAATCGGGCCAATGGTAAGGCCTGC
Source organism: Burkholderiales bacterium (assembly GCA_038317285.1). Classification (GTDB taxonomy): domain Bacteria; phylum Pseudomonadota; class Gammaproteobacteria; order Burkholderiales; family Burkholderiaceae_C; genus Allorhodoferax. The sequence goes on from JBBQBG010000009.1 coordinate 30,242, forward strand.
GCGGACCTCTTTGTCGCCAAAAATAACTGCGTTACCGGCCAAATCACTGTAGACTGGAATCATGTAAACGAGCCACACAAGATGGACACAATCTAGGGTGTGGACCATGTTTTTTGCGTTATGTTTCATTGCTGGCCTGGGATTAGGCGCAGCAATTCTCTACCTTTATCAGCGCCGACAAGTCCGTGCCCAGCGGCGCATTCCGCGGGATTGGCCGCTGTCGGTGCGTCCTTTGGTCAACAACCGCGAAAAACTGGTCTGGGTCTGGTTGGCCAAAGTGATGTTTGACCAGCAAATCCTCGTCAAACTTCCGGTGACCCGGTTTACCGCGCCTAAACCCGGAACCGACGCCGCGCACTGGTACCACCTGCTCAACGGCGTGTACTGCTCATTCACCGTGTGCAGCATGGACGGGCAAATCATCGGCTGCATTGACGTACCCGGCCCGCATGGTTTGTCGATGAGCAACCAAACGCTCAAGCACAACCTGCTGTCGCATTGTGGGATCCATTATTTGGTGGTAGACCCCGCCAATCTGCCCCACTTGATCCAGATTCGCACTGCCTTTTTAGGCGAGCACGCAGCCCGTGGCAACGGCTTTAACAGCCAGATGGAATCGCAGTTCAAGGATGTGCGCGAAAACCTGCATGCCATTGTGGACCGCAAGCGCAATGGCAAAAGCGGTGCAGTCGCCCAACTCGATGCGGCCCTGCCCAATACGTCGGAATACAGCGAGAGCCAGCAGATGGCTCCGAGCTGGGAACAAAACTCCTTCGTGACGCCGCTCGATAGTCGCTCCGCGAAACTGGGGCCATAGAAACCTTAGACCGTTAACCCATCCACAGCCTGGAACATGGCTTGGCGAGCCTGCACGATGATCTGGGCACGCCAAGTATCGGTATCTACATAAAATGCGTCCATGACCTGGCGCTTGATGGCCGCTCCCAACCGCGTTGGCGCCTCAGGATGCAAATACAGCCAATGGTCGGCGCGCAAGGCGGCGATCATTTCCAGAATCGGCAAGGTGCCGTACTCCATCGCGATGCCGGTGTATTCGGCCTGCGGGCACTCCTCGTAGACTGCACACCACATGAGTCCGGTCAAGCGAGCGGAGTTGGATGAGCCGTCGTAAATCGACGTAACCGGCGTTGCACCACCGCCGTCCCACCACGCGCGGGCACGCGTCAGCGCCGCGGCTTCGTCCCTGCAGGCAAAGATGCGCTCGCCCAAGCCACAGGGGCCCAGGCCGGTATGCAAGTCCATCCAGGCAATGCGTTTGGCCTTGCGGCCATAGGTTTGCAACACCTGGCGCAGCGTTGTATTGCTCCAGGTTGCCTCTGTGCCACCGAAAAACATGCCGTCCGGAAATTCATGTTGACCCTGTGACACGGCAGATTGGTAGCGCGCCACACCTTTGGAGGCGATATAGGCCTCAATCGCGGCCTGGTTATCGGCCGTGGGCGGCCATTCAGCGGGTAGCAGCAAAGGGTGCAGATCACGGTAGGCCGTGTTGATGGGCAACGGCTGCCTGAAGTCTTGAAAATTACGGTTCAGGTCCACGTTCTCATGCGTGGTGCGGCGTCGGTGAGAGAAGCCGTGTGGGTTGAGTGCATGGATATACAAGACGGCTACGTCGGCTGCACGCGCCTTGGCGCGCCATTCGGCATCGTGCGCGGCATACACCTGCACGCCAGAGCCGCAAAAACCTTCAACTCCATGGCAGGCGCTGCTGACGATGAAGAGGTTCGCTGCTTCGGGCGAACCATCCAACGCGATATCCATCGCGAGGTCTTCGCCATCGCGGCCTTCTAAGGGGTGCGCGTAGCTGCGCACCGCCATGCCCGCAGTGGCGGCAGCCTCCAAAAATTTAACCCGCGCATTGGTGTAGTTGTGAGAAAAACAAGCGTGTAGATTCATATTCAGAGTCTCCCTTCTTCTACAGCATGGCACGCCACGCGCACGGTGGGCAGGTTCAAGGTGGCAGGCCTCTCGGTCGCGCAACGCGCATTGGCGTGCGGGCAGCGGGGGTGAAAGGCACAGCCAGTGGGCGGGTTCAGCGGGTTGGGCACCTCACCGGACACCGGTGTGCGGGCCTGGCCCGTGGCATGCATCTTGGGGATGGCTTCCAGCAGCATGCGCGTGTAGGGGTGGCGTGGGTTGTTAAAGAGATCCTTCTTATCGGCCAACTCCACGAGACGCCCCAAGTACATCACCCCCACCTGGTCCGCAACATGGCGTACTACCGCAAGATTGTGCGAGATAAACAAATATGTCAGGCCACGCGCGCGCTGCAGGTCTTTCATGATGTTGAGCACTTGGGCCTGTACGCTGACATCCAGCGCCGACGTAGGTTCGTCGCAGACCAGGAACTCGGGCTCGGTGCCCAGCGCCCGCGCGATCGAGATACGCTGGCGTTGACCACCGGAGAATTGGTGTGGATACTTTGACATGTCCTTGGCACCCAGCCCCACGGATTGCAACAGTTCGCCCACCCGGGCGTGCAATGCGGTGTTGTCATTGATCAAACCGTGTTCTATCAGCGGCTCGCCAATGATGTCTTCCACCGTCCAACGCGGGTTCAGGCTGGCATAGGGGTCCTGAAAAATCATTTGGATGCGCTGGCGCAGAGGCTTGCCTTGCGACTTCTTGAGTGTGGCATGTACATCCTGGCCATCAAAGCCCACGCTCCCGACTGTCGGTTCGTACAAGCCCACCAGCAAACGCGCGACCGTGCTTTTTCCGCAGCCGGACTCACCGACAAGTGCCAATGTCTTGCCTCTTTCAATAGCAAAACTGACGCCGTCAACGGCGTGCAACATCAGGCGCGGCTTGCGCTCCAGCACCCGGTTTAACCAGGGTGGCGACACGTCAAAGGTCTTGGCCAGATCTACGGCACTGACCAACGACGGCGCCTTGACAGTCGGGGAGTTCATGCGGCCAGCCCCAGGGGTTCCGCCTGCGGCGCGTGCAACCAGCAGGCCGCCTGGGTGGCCTGCGCGCCCATCAGCTCGGGCCTTTCTTGGCGGCAGCGGTCGAACGTTTGGGTGCATCGCGGGTTGAAGGCGCAACCGGTGGGAATTGCGTCCAGTCGAGGCATGGCGCCATCGATCTGGTGCAGACGTTCGCGGTCAACAGCGATGTCGGGTATGGCAGCCATTAGACCTTCGGTATAAGGGTGGGACGGGGTATTGATCACCGCATGCACAGGTCCAATCTCGGCAATGCGTCCGGCATACATCACGGCCACACGGTCGCAGGTTTCGGCGATCACGCCCATGTCGTGCGTAATCAACATCACGGCTGCGCCATGCTTTTTGCACACGCTTTTGAGCAGCGTGATGATCTGCGCCTGGATCGATACGTCCAGCGCCGTGGTGGGCTCATCGGCGACGATTAGCTTGGGTTCACCAGCCAGTGCCAACGCAATCACCACGCGTTGGCGCATGCCACCGGAAAACTGGTGCGGGTAGTGGTCCATGCGCTGCTCGGCGGCGGCAATGCCGGTCTCTTGCAGCAAAGCAATGGCGCGTTGACGGGCCTCCTGAGCCGTCACCGGCAAGTGCGTTTGTATCGTCTCGACCAGCTGCCGACCCACGGTGTACAACGGATTCAACGAGGTTAGTGGGTCCTGAAAAATTGCACCAATACGGCGACCCCGTATGCGCCGCATCTGAACTTCGTCCAGGTTGTCAATGCGCTCACCCTCCAGCAAGATCTGCCCGCTGCTGATGCGCCCCGGCGCTTCCAACAATCCGATGATCGCCGCGCTGGTTAGTGATTTGCCAGCGCCCGACTCGCCGACGATACCCAGGATCTCGCCCGGTGCAATGGCAAATGAAATATCGTCCAGCGCGCGCAAGGTGCCATGCCGCCCGGGAAACTCGACAACCAGGTTTTTGACTTGTAAAAGGCTCATGAAATCAGCTTCAGCGCAAGCGCGGATTGAGTGCGTCGCGCAACCAATCGCCTAACAAATTAACGCTCAGTGCGATCATCACCAGCATCAGTCCCGGGAAGACGGTGATCCACCAGTTGCCAGAAAACAGGAATTTGTTGCCGACCTGAATCAACGTACCCAGCGACGGAGAATTCGGCGGCGCACCTACACCCAAAAACGACAACGTGGCCTCGGTGATGATGGCAGTGGCCACCTGGATCGTGGCCAGCACCATCACAGGCCCCAGCACATTGGGCAGCACATGGCGACGCATGATGCGCAGCGGCGCCACGCCCGTCAGGCGCGCGGCCTGCACATACTCCTTGTTGCGCTCCACCAGCGTGGAACTGCGCACCGTGCGGGCGTACTGCACCCAACCGGTCAAGGAGATAGACAGTATCAGCACACCAAACACCATGGCCGACGGCGCATTGGGGAACAGGGCCCGCCCCACTCCGGCGATCAACAATGCGATCAGGATGACCGGGAAGGACAGCATCACATCACAGACCCGCATGATGAAGGCATCCAGCGCGCCACCCATAAAGCCCGCGAGTAGCCCCAAGCTAACGCCAACCAATGCAGACAGTGCCACCGACGCCAACCCCACCAACAACGAGATGCGCGCACCAAACATCAGCGCCGACAAGATGTCGCGCCCCTGATCGTCCGTGCCCAGCCAATATTTGGGATTGCCGTCTTGCAGCCATAGCGGCGGCAAAAAGGCATCCGACAGTTCCAGCGTTGCCAAATCAAAGGGGTTGTGCGGTGCTACCCAATTGGCAAAGATGGCACAAAACAGGCAAGCAAAGGCGATCAGGCCCGCGGCTATCGCAACCGGAGAGCTGCGGAAACTGAAGCCCACATCGCTATGCCACGCACGCTGAAACCAAGCGGTCATGCTTCGCCCATTCACTTGACGGTGATGAACTTCCACATCATGCCGTTGTCAGGCCATTGCACCAACTGAATGTTCTTCTTGGCACCCCAATTGAGGGCTTGCTGGTGCAATGGGATATGGCCTACATCGTCCTGGTGGATCTTGATCGCCTCGTGGATCATGGCCGTGCGCTTTTTCATGTCCGTCTCTGAGCCCACCTTTTCAGTCAACTCATCCACGCGCGGGTTGCTGTATGCGCCCAGGTTGAACTGGCCCCGACCACCTTCGCCCGGGGTGGACAAGATGGCCAGCATCACGTTTTGTGCATCCACCGTGCTGGACGTCCAACCCAGCATGTAGAAACTGGTGTCGCGGCGCAGAATCTTGGGGAAGTAGGTGCCCTTGGTTTCCACCTCCAGTTTGATTTTCACACCCACCCGCGCTAAATTGGCCGCCACGGCCTGGCAGATGGCACCGTCGTTGACGTAACGGTCGTTCGGGCAGTTCATCGACACCTCAAAGCCATTCGGATAACCGGCTTCTGCCAGCAGCTTCTTGGAGGCTTCGGTATCAAACGGCAGGCGCTTGGCCAGGTCGGGCGCAAAACCATTCACCTCAGGCGGAAACATCAGCGCAATGGGGGTGGACGCGCCCCGCATCACGGTGCGCTTGATGGCATCTACGTCAATGGCCTGGTAAAAGGCCTGGCGTACGCGCTTGTCCTTGAACGGGTTCTTGCCCTTGACGTTGGAATACAGCAGTTCGTCACGCTTCTGGTCCATGCCCAAGAAGATGACCCGCAGCTCGGGGCCCTGCAGGACCTTGAGGTTGGAGGCCGACTTTATGCGCTCCACATCCTGCACCGGCACAGGTTCCATGACATCGATCTCGCCCGATAGCAATGCCGCCACGCGGGTGCTGTCATTTCCAATGACATTAAAAATCACTTCGTCCACATTGCCTTCAACCTTGCCCCAGTAGTTGTTGTTGCGGGCGAAAACGGTGCGCACATTGGGTTGGCGCTCGCGCAAGCGGAAGGGCCCTGTACCGTTGGCCTTGAACGACGCGGCGTTTTCTATGCCCTTGCGACGGTCTACGGGCTTAGTCGCTTGGTTGGTCTCACACCACTTCTTGCTCATGATGTTCCAGTGCGTGAACAGCTCGGGCAGGATGGGAAACGGCGCGATGGTGACCACGTCGATCGTGTGGTCGTTGATCTTTTTGATCTCTTTGATCTGACCAACGTAGGTCTTCATATCCGAGCCATCGCTCTTGGCACGTTCGTAGCTAAATATCACGTCGTCGGCCGTAAAGGGAGTGCCGTCGTGAAACTGCACGCCCTTGCGCAGCTCAAATTGCCAAACTGTCGGTGCCGTTTGCTTCCAACTGGTGGCTAGCAAGGGGGCCAGCTTGTAATCACGATCCCGCGTGACCAGCGACTCGTAGACATTTTCATCGACGCTGATCTGCAGCGACTCGTTCAGCGAGTGCGGGTCCATGGACAGGGCATCCCCCTGATTGCCGATGCGCAAGGTAATGGCAGAAGCCGACATCGTAGCGACTGCGATGGCTACTCCTGCAAGGGCGAAGGCAATTTTTTTCTTCGAATGCATACGGATTTCCTTTATGTTTAAGTAACTCAGGCTGACACGGCTAAAGGCATGCTTTGCTCCACCAGGCTGGCATGCAGGGCAGCACCCAGGGGCAAGATATCGTCGTTGAAATCGTAGCGGGTGTTGTGCAGCAGGCAGCTACCAACCCCGTTCTCGGCCCCCTGCCCTATGCGCATATAGGCGCCGGGCTTGACCTGCAACATGAATGAGAAATCTTCGGACCCCATACTGGGCTCCAAGTCACGCACCACATGCTCTGAGCCCACCAGAGTTTGCGCCACATCGGCCGCAAACTGGGTTTCATTCAGCGAGTTGATAGTCGCGGGGTAAATGCGTTCGTAGTGCACGGACGCCGTCGCACCAAAGCCCAGTGCCACGGCGTTGCACAACTCATTGAGCCTACGCTCCACCATATCCTGCAC
>JBBQBG010000010.1:0-35587 GCA_038317285.1 Burkholderiales bacterium
TGCGGCTGATGAAGGAGCGCGGCAGTGATGTCACGCTGTTCAGCCCACGCGCCAGCTTCATGGCCCACCACATCGGCGATTTCAACATCTCCAGTACCTGGGCCGCCATCTGCAACGAGCTGTGTTACCGCGTCAGCCAACTCTTCCCCGACCATTTTGTGCCGGTCGCCATGCTGCCGCAAAGCCCCGGCGTGGACCCGGCCACTTGCATCCCCGAACTGGAGAAGTGCGTCCAGCAATACGGCAATGTGGGTATCAACCTGAACCCCGATCCGTCGGGCGGCCACTGGAACTCGCCACCTTTGAGCGACAAGCACTGGTTTCCCATCTACGAGAAGATGGTGGAGTACGACATTCCCGCGATGATCCATGTGTCCACCAGCTGCAACCCCTGCTTCCACACCACCGGCGCACACTACCTGAATGCCGACACGACCGCCTTCATGCAGTGCCTGACCAGCGACTTGTTCAAGGAATTCCCGACGCTGCGGTTTTTGATTCCGCACGGCGGCGGTGCCGTGCCCTACCACTGGGGGCGCTTCCGCGGCCTGGCGCAGGAGTTGAAAAAACCGCTGCTGCAAGACCATTTGCTGAACAACATTTTCTTCGACACCTGCGTCTACCACCAACCCGGCATCGACCTGCTGAACACGGTCATCCCGGTGAAGAACGTGCTGTTCGCCAGCGAAATGATCGGTGCTGTGCGCGGGATAGACCCCGAGACGGGTCACTATTTTGACGACACCAAGCGCTACATCGAAGCGTCCAAACTCTTGAGCGCGGAAGACCGCCACCAAATCTACGAAGGCAATGCCCGGCGCGTGTTCCCGCGGCTGGATGTGCTGCTGACAGCGAAGAAAACTAAGTAGCTTTGCGGGACAGACCAAGAACTGCGCAGCAGTTTTGCTCTGTCGCCAACTGATTTTGCTTTTTTGGGGTCGGGTTCGAGAGCGCAGCGAAGCAGACCTGACCCCAATAAAACCGTGCCACTTCAAGGAAACAACATGACAACCCTAGGCATCGTCCACCGCAACATCATCCGGGCGGACAAGGCCGCGGTCGCCAAACTCTCCGGCTTCGGCGTCGCCACCATCCACGAAGCCATGGGCCGCGTCGGGCTAATGAAGCCGTATATGCGCCCGATCTACACCAGCGCCCGTCTCTGCGGCACCGCAGTGACGGTGCTGCTGCAGCCCGGCGACAACTGGATGCTGCACGTGGCCGCCGAGCAGATTCAACCTGGTGATGTGGTGATCGCGGCCTGCACGACCGACAACGAGGACGGCTTCTTTGGCGATCTGCTGGCCACGTCCTTCCAGGCGCGCGGTGCCGTGGGCTTGGTCATAGACGGAGGCGTGCGCGACGTGAAGGATTTGACGGAGATGAACTTCCCGGTATTCAGCAAGGCCATCCATGCCAAGGGCACGATCAAGGCTACGCTGGGGTCGGTCAACATCCCCGTGGTCTGCGCTGGGGCACAGGTCAACCCGGGGGATGTGGTGGTTGCTGACATCGACGGGGTTGTCGTTGTGCCGGCTGCAATGGCGCAAAAGGTGGCGGATGCGGCGCAGGCGCGGGAGGCTAATGAGGGGGACAAGCGGGCCATCTTTGCGTCTGGCGTGTTGGGGCTGGACTATTACAAGATGCGGGAGGGGCTGGAGAGGGCTGGGTTGCGGTATGTGGACTAATTATTGGGCGCGTGGCCGCCTGGACGGCAGGGCGTTCTGCTCCGTGTCCCCCGCCCGCGGCGCGGGCTGCTCCTTTACCTGCGCAGAACGCCCTACCGTCCAGGCTTACGGTGCTTGGCTAAATCCGCCTATAGCCCTCGTATTTATTACCTGTAACGCTATATATTTGATAGCAAAACCTTGGAAATCGCATGGCATTCACTAAAACGCCCGGCTGGCTGGACTGGTACACCGGCCCCAGCAAGCCTCGCTTCAAACTGCCTGCGGGCAGCGTGGACGCGCACTGCCATGTGTTTGGACCGGGCGATCAGTTTCCGTATGCGCCCGAACGCAAGTACACGCCTTGCGACGCGTCCAAGGAGCAGTTGTTTGCACTGCGCGACCATTTGGGCTTCGACAAGAATGTGATCGTGCAAGCCACCTGCCATGGTTCGGACAACCGGGCGTTGTTGGACGCACTGCAGGCGTGCAACAACAAGGCCCGCGGCGTGGCCACAGTCAGGCCTGATGTCAGCGATGACCAACTGCAGACCCTGCACGCGGCTGGTGTGCGGGGCACGCGCTTCAATTTTGTGCGCCGTCTGGCCGACTTCACACCGCCCGACGCGTTGCTGGAGATTGCCAAGCGCATTGCCCCGTTGGGCTGGCATGTGGTGGTGTACTTTGAGGCGCAGGACCTGCCTGAGCTGTACGACTTCTTTACCGCCCTGCCAACCAAGGTGGTGGTAGATCACATGGGCCGCCCCGATGTCAGCGAGCCAGTGGACGGACCCGGGTTCGCGCTGTTGGTAAACATGATGCGCGAGCACCCCAACATCTGGAGCAAGGTGAGTTGCCCCGAGCGGCTCAGCGTCAGCGGGCCACCGGCACTGGATGGCGAACAGCATGCCTACGCCGACGTGGTGCCTTTTGCCAAGCATTTGGTGGACACATTTCCCGACCGCGTGCTGTGGGGCACCGACTGGCCACACCCGAATTTGAAGGACCATATGCCCGACGACGGATTGCTGGTGGACTACATTCCCCAGATCGCCACCACGGCGGAGTTGCAACGCAAGCTGCTGGTGGACAACCCGACACGACTGTATTGGAGCTAGCCATGTCACTCGATAAACCCTACCTGGACGTGCCAGGCACCACCATCTTTGATACCGATCAGGCGCGCAAGGGCTACCACCTGAACCAGTTTTGCATGTCGTTGATGCTGGCAGCCAACCGCGAGCGCTTCAAGGCCGACGAACGCACCTATCTGGACGAATGGGCGATGACCGAAGAGCAAAAGCAGGCGGTGCTGGCGCGCGACCTGAACCGATGCATTGCAGCCGGCGGCAACATCTACTTTCTGGCAAAGATTGGGGCGACCGATGGCAAGAGCTTTCAGCAAATGGCCGGCAGCATGACCGGCATGACCGAAGACGAATACCGCGCCATGATGGTGGCTGGCGGCCGCTCGGTGGAGGGCAACCGCGTCGTGGGCGAAGACGGCGATGCGCAGGCCCACCGCCAGCCTCAAGGAAGTGCAGGCAGCGCGAGCCAGAAAGCGAGCACCTGACCATGGCCAAGATCACCGCGTCCGTCTACACATCGCACGTACCGGCCATTGGTGCGGCGCTGGACCTGGGCAAGACCACCGAGCCCTATTGGGCGCCCGTGTTCGCGGGCTACGAGTTCTCCAAACAGTGGATCAAGGACAACCCGCCCGACGTCATCTTCCTGGTCTACAACGACCACGCCACGGCCTTCAGCCTGGACATGATTCCCACCTTCGCCATCGGTTGCGCCGCGTCGTATGCGCCAGCCGACGAGGGCTGGGGTCCACGCCCGGTGCCTGTGGTGCAAGGCCACCCCGAGTTGGCGGCACATATTGCGCAGTCGGTCATACAACAAGACTTCGACCTGACCATCGTCAACAAGATGGACGTGGACCATGGCCTGACGGTGCCGCTGTCGCTGATGTTTGGCCAGCCGCCTGCGGACGACTTTCGCTGGCCCTGCCCGGTCATTCCGTTTGCCGTCAACGTGGTGCAGTACCCGGTGCCCAGTGGCCAGCGCTGCTTCAACTTGGGCAAGGCTATTCGCCGAGCGGTGAAGAGTTTCGACAAAGACCTGCACGTGCAGATCTGGGGCACCGGCGGCATGAGCCACCAGTTGCAAGGGCCGCGCGCCGGGCTGATCAACAAGGTCTTTGACAACGAATTTCTGGACCGACTGATTGCCGACCCCGCAGGCCTGGCCACCGTGCCGCACATCGACTATGTGCGCGAGGCGGGAAGCGAAGGCATAGAGCTGGTGATGTGGCTAATTGCACGCGGTGCGATGGACGACGTGGCAGATGCCATCGCCACAAACGCTACCAAATCAATAGCTGCTCACGCCCATTCCGCAAGGGCTATACACCGGTTTTACCATGTGCCTGCCTCCAATACGGCAGTTGGCCACCTGATTATTGAAAACACGGAAACGAACTAAACCATGGGTAACACAACCATCAAAGTCGCGCTGGCCGGTGCCGGCGCCTTCGGCATCAAACACCTGGACGGCATCCGGAGTATTGAAGGCGTGGAGGTAGTGTCGTTGGTCAGCCGCGAACTGGAGAAGACGCGGGAAGTGGCCGCCAAGTACGGCATTGCCCACGTCACCACCGAACTGGCAGACAGCCTGGCTTTGAAAGAGGTCGATGCCGTCATCCTGTGCACGCCCACACAAATGCACGCTGCGCAAACCGTTGCCTGTCTGCAGGCCGGCAAACATGTGCAGGTGGAAATTCCGCTGGCAGATTCGTTGCAAGGCGCACAAGACGTTGTGGCCTTGGCCAAAACCAAGGGCCTCATCGCCATGTGCGGCCACACCCGACGCTTCAACCCCAGCCACCAGTATGTGCACCAGCAGATCAAGGCCGGTGCCTTCAACATCCAGCAGATGGATGTGCAGACCTATTTCTTTCGCCGCAGCAATACGAATGCCTTAGGCCAGCCCCGCAGTTGGACCGACCACCTGCTGTGGCACCACGCGGCGCACACGGTGGATTTGTTTGCCTACCAGTGCGGCAGCCCCAACGTCAAAGCCAACGCGCTACAAGGCCAGATACACCCCACGCTGGGCATCGCGATGGACATGAGCATCCAACTGAAAGCCGCCAACGGCGCCATCTGCACGCTGAGTCTGAGCTTCAACAACGACGGCCCGCTGGGCACGTTCTTCCGCTACATAGGCGACAGCGCGACCTACATCGCGCGCTATGACGATTTGTTCAACGGCAAGGAAGAGAAGATCGACGTGAGCCAAGTGGCAGTGTCGATGAACGGCATAGAACTGCAAGACCGCGAGTTCTTTGCCGCCATCCGCGAGGCCCGCGAGCCCAATAGCAGCGTAGCCCAAGTGCTGCAGTGCTACCAGGTGCTGCACGACCTGGAAAAGCAGCTAAAAGACCAATAGGAGGCTGGGCGTCAGAGCGGGCTGCGCCGGGAAAGGAGGAGCCCGCGCAGCGGGCGGAGGACACGGAGCAGACCGCTCTGCCGCCCAGCCTCCACCCCCCCAAACGCAAGAAGCTTGCTACTTAAGGATTACCGAGAAAATCGCGCTTGCCAATCTCAACACCGTTGTGGCGCAGCATGGCGTAGGCGGTCGTGATGTGAAAGTAGAAGTTGGGGATCGCGTGGCCCAGCAAAAACTGCATGCCCTTGTAGTGGGTTTCCTTCTCGCCACGCTTGGTAACGATGTCTTTGTCTTCGGTGCCATCAATCTGTGCGGGGGTGATGGTCTGGATGAAGGCGATGGTCTTGGCCACGCGGGCTTTCAGTTCGGCAATCGTCTTCTCGTTGTCTTCAAACGCCGGGATGTCCACACCGGCCAGGCGCGCAACAACACCTTTGGCGGTGTCGCAGGCGATCTGCACCTGGGTGGTCATGGGCAACATGTCAGGGAACAGACGGAAGGCGGTGAGGCTCGCGTCGCTGAGCTTCTTGGCGTCGATATGGGCTTGGGTTTTATCCAAAATATTGGACAGATTGCCCAGGATATTGACAAAACGGGGCACGCTGGCCTGGTACATGGAGATGGTCATTAGAGGTCCTCAGAATGGTTGTCTTGGAGTCACGGCGGGCCATGGTAACTGGTATCGCCTGGCCTTGCAGGCGACCCGCCAATCCCCGGTTCAGGCGCTCCATTCGCCACAGCAGACCATCACGCAAACACCTGTTCGAGCACGAGACCGTGCGGCGCCGTATCCTGGCGCCGATGCGACGCGGGCCGTTGTGCCATCCCGGATGTAATCGCAATCGTGGACGGCCGCATGGCGTAAATCAACGCTCTTTTGTGTTCTGCATTGACAAACGTGTCGCCCGCTTCGAGTACATAGTCGCGCAAGTCGTCGTCTAGCGTGATCCACACGCTACCCTCCCGGCAGACGATTTGCACGCCCGCTGCATCGGGCAGGTTGAACAATGCGCTGCGTTCCAGGTTCAGGTCAAAGTGCTTGGCTGGGGTGTTCATGGTGTGTTTTCCTTTTTACATGCGGTATGGGAATGAATATACTGACGAGAACCCTGCACTTCAAACGGTGAATTGGAATCCATTGCATGCGTATCCGGAATGCGAAACCTATAGATGCGCTGACACAAGGCAGCGGCATTGCACGTGCAGAGCTGCCCCGATTGGACTTGCTGCGCAGCTTTGAAGCGTCTGCGCGGCAGCTCAGCTTCACCCTGGCGGCTGACGAGCTGGCGCTGACCCAATCGGCCGTCAGCCGACAGATCCAGATGCTGGAGACCGACTTGGGCGTGCCGCTGTTCGAGCGCAGACACCGTGCGCTGGCGCTGACCGACGCAGGCAAGGTCATGCAGCGCGCGGTCGTCGAAAGCCTGGAACGACTGCGCGACGCCACGGCCCGCGTGCGCGGCCCCGGCATGCAAATGCGCCAGGTCGCCATCACTACCTCGCCCGGCTTTGCGTCACTATGGCTGATACCGCGCCTGGCCAAGTTCACGGCCGACCACCCGGGTGTAGATGTGCGGGTGTCAGCCACCATGGAGGTTCTGGACCTGGACCGCAGCCGCATTGATGTGGCGGTGCGCTTCGCCCCCAAGACCAAGGGCCTGGGCGAGCCGTTGTTTGAAGAATCCGTGATGCCGGTCTGCGCGCCGCAGCTTGTGAGCCAGGCGCTGCATCCTTTGCGCACGGCTGCTGATTTGCAGTACCACACGCTGTTGGCCGTGGAGACACCGCAGGGCATGCCGCCGACGGCCGACTGGACCCCGTGGTTTGAGATCATGGGCCTAACTGACCTGCACATGAAAAGCACGATGCGATTTACACAGTATGCCGATGCGGTTGCGGCGGCCATCGCCGGCCAGGGCGTGGTCATAGGGCGCATGCCCTTACTCAACGAATTGCTGCGAGAGGGGCGTCTGGTCGCGCCGTTCCAGAGTTTGGCGGCCTCCCGGCGTGGCTACTTCATTGTGACTTCTGCCCGCGCGACGTCCAACCCGGACGCACAAGACTTTGTGCGTTGGCTGCGGGCGGAGGCTGAAGAAATGGCGAGACCCTGAAGCCTCAGCCGGCATTGGCCGGGGCCGCTGCGGTTCAACTCAGTCAAAAAGTTTTCACTTGGTACGGTAGCGCACAGCATTTGGCGTGCCGCGCGCGCATCGTTAAGGGCAATCGCGCTCCCTTCATCATGCACACCGCACAACTCCGCATACCCCGACTGCACGCCGTTGTGCTGATGGCCTGCGCGCTGGCGACAGCGAGCACGTGCGGTGGCGCACTGGCGCAGCAGGGCGTGCGCTCGGAGCAAATGCCCGCTGTGACGGTATCGGCCAAAGCAAATCCCAATCCGGTGGAAAAGTCTTACCGCAAGATGCTCAAGGGCATGGATCTATTCCAACGGCAATACGCCATGTCACCCAACGCAGAGTTGCGCTTCAAGCTGCTCCCGCGCAAGCAAGGGACCGACATGAATACAATAACACTGGCGGTCGTGGGCGACACGGTGGACTTCGTGGTGCCCATCGCTGCGGATCACACGTTCGCATTGCCGCGCAATGCGCTGGCACTGCAGGAAGACGCCCAGGTCGTTCCCAATCGCAGAGCACTGAGCATGACCTGGCGCACCGATATCCGAACACCGGGCCTGCCACCCGACACCCGGCGCCTGGGCGACCTGCGGCTGGAATGCAGGGTGGGCATGGAAGCCGGTCTGATTTCCAACAGCAGCAGCCTGATCGGTCGACTGGCTGGCGCGGTTTTGGACACACCCGCTTATTGCGACAAGCCCGCGCCGCTGTACCTCTTCTTTGCCGACCGGCCCTTGTTTAGCGTGACCTTGCTTGCCGGCGCGCGGCGGCAGGTCCTCAGCATCGACAAACTCTATGCCAACGCCAGCGACGACACGGGTATGCAGGCCAACTTGCCTTATTGCGATTGCGAAATGCTGGTGGACCGCACTTACGTCTTGCCCTTGGGCGACCGCACATGGCCTGACGAAACCTTGGTGCTGTTTGAATACATGGACGGCGAATGAACACAGCCCTTCAACATTGCAGACCCAAACGGCTATTGCTAGCCGGTGCTGTGCTGGCCGGTGCCCAGTGGCTCGTCGCTTGTGGTAGTTTGGGTGCGGGCGGCGCAGCGCCGACATTGCGCGACCCGACGATGTCGTTGCAGAACGCACAGGACACCGTTGTGGTGGGGCAGACGACACAAGCGCAAACGTTGGCTGCACTGGGGCCCGCAACGGAGATCCGGTTTGACAGCGGCTACGCCGTTTGGGTCTACCGGGCCAGGGCAGTTGAACCGGGTGCTGATCGCGCCGAATTTGCCATTCTGTTCGCTCCATCTGGCATCGTCAAAAAGACCAGACTGCGCCCGGCCTATGCGAAAGTGGGTGAATAGCCTGACGTTAGAAAACCGACAGTCCCGTCTTGGCGACAAACAGTTCCAGGGCCATTCTTCCCAACTGCGAGTTGCCAGTTTTGTCCAGCGCGGGCGACCACACGCACAAGCTCAGCGTGTCGGGAACCACGGCCACAATGCCACCACCCACACCACTCTTGCACGGCAGGCCTATGCGAAACGCAAACTCGCCGGCAGCGTCGTAGGTCCCACACGTCAACATCAGCGCGTTGATGCGCCGGGCCTGCGCTTCATTGATCACCTGCCCACCGCCATAGGGGTGCGAACCATCGCGGCACAAGTAACCTGCTGCACGCGCCAACTGCACACAGCTCATGTGTATGGCGCATTGGTTGAAATAGACGTCCAGCACCTCGTCCACGGCATTGTCCAGCGTGCCAAAACCCTTCATGAAGTTGGCCAACGCCGCATTGCGAAAGCCCGTATCGGCTTCGGACTGCGCAACCTCCGCGTCTATGACCACCGTCTCCCCACACAGGCTGGACAGCAAGGCCAGCATATCGGCCTTGGCATCGCCCAGGGTCAGCAAGCGGTCGGCAATAGCAATGGCGCCTGCATTGATAAACGGATTACGCGGAATACCACGTTCCGACTCCAACTGCACCAGAGAGTTGAACGGGCTGCCCGAAGGCTCGCGCCCCATGCGCTCCCACAGGGTGTCGCCCAAACCGCGCATTGCCAGCGTCAACGAGAACACCTTGGACATGCTCTGGATCGAAAACGGCTTGCCACTATCGCCCGCACAGGCCTCTTCGCCCCTGCAGGTGCGCAGGGCGATACCAAATTGCATAGCCGAAACCCGGGCCAGTGCCGGGATGTAGCTGGCAACCTGGCCACCGCCCGTGCCCAGCAACGGCGTTATCTCTGCAGTGATTTCGTTCAGTACGGCTTGAAAATCCATAGTTGCAATGTGAACCGAAGGTGGCTCAAGGGCTCAGCAAAAGCGCTGAGGCCATGTTAAACCGCCCAATGGTCGCACCAACCGACCCATGGATAGCCGGCAGTGTCGACCCGACTAATTCACCGTCTGCAACGCAGTATTGGCCGGTTCGAAGTAGAGACAGGCCCGTTCGTACCGCTGAATTTCGTCAACCGGGTACTTGATGGCCCCGTCGATCTTGACGTAACGCGGGCCTGCGCCAACGGCGGTTGCCAGGCTGATGGCTGATTCGGACCGTCCCCAACGTTTGGCCAGTTCGCCCTGTGAAAGCAGATTGTTGTATGCGGCGTCCATCGATTTCTCCCAGTTTCGTGTCTTGCGTGATTGTTGTGTCGACTGAACGATGGGAAAGTGAAGATGTACGGCCGTTTATTGGTCTTATTCCGGCGCGCGGCCCAACCCATTCGCTGGGCTTGCAATTGCAACGCGAGGTTGTCGCTCGCGTTGACGAGCAATTACTCTATGCCAAATTGAACGTATACGACCTGGCGCCTCATGTTGCGCAAGATCCTTCGCCCGGCGTCTAAGGCTTGGGCTTCACCGCACGCGGCTTCTTTGCGATGGGTGCTGGCTGGCTGTCGCCCTGCTCCAGGCACAGCAAAGTATCCACATAAGACATGAAGTGGTTCAGGTAGTCGGGCGAGATGTCTCGCATCAGTGCCAGTGAACGCAGCGCCACCATGTGCGAATTGATGGGGCCTGCGTTCTTGGGGGCCTGGCCCAACGCCTGGGTAACCTGCTTCTCGGCGCTGAGCTTGGACCAGGTGTTTCTGAAGTAGTGCACCGATTTCAACTCGATGCGCTGTGTTGTAGTGAACGCACCCAACGAATTGTCCGAATTCTGCGGCGCGTGTTGCGCCATGCTGCGTACCAGATCGCCCAAGGTTTCTCCCTGCGCGGCCGCCATTTCAGGCGCGGATGGCGTCATTTGAACGCTGCGCCGTGCGTGCTCCAGGCGCCCGCGCAGGGTGGCGACTGCTTCATCCAACTTATCGTCCAGAATGCGTTTGACGCTGCCCTGGTGCGCAGTGACTCGGTGTGCCAGCGCTTCGAGGTAATGGAAGCGCACGGGGTCAAAATGGTCCGCGCCTGCCAGGCGCAAGGCGTCCAAGCGTGCGTCCACGACCCCATTCTCCACGATCGCGCCGTGCACCTGTTCACTCATTGCGGGGCTTGCGTTGCGCTAATGACTTTAGGCACCGGCGCCATCTCAACGCGTCGATTTTGTGCGCGTCCCTTTTCATCGATGTTGGGTGCTATCGGTTGCTCCGCGCCAAAGGCGGCTGCGAACACAAGTGCCGATGGCATGCCCTCGTCGATCAATGCGCGGGTTACGGTCAAAGCACGCTGGGCCGACAGCTCCCAGTTGTCTTCAAACTGGCCATTGCTGCGCACAGACTTGTCGTCGGTAAACCCGCTGACCATCAGCATCTCATTGCGCGCCGCCAGGTAAGACTGCAATGGCTTTACCAGCGAACTGAGCAATTGCCGGCCGTCGGGCTGCAATTGGTCGGAGTTCAAAGAGAACAGCACCCGTCCGCTGATGCCGATGCGCCCATTGTTCAAGGTGATGCGCCCGGAGGCCAGGGGAACGGCCAAGGCCTTCTCCAGGGTCATGCGGCGTTGCTCTTCCACCTGTCGCTTCTTCACCTCGTCTTCCAGGTGGGTTGCCATCTGCATCTGGACCACCAGCACACCCACCAGCAACAGCACAAATGCACCCAGCAGGCCCGACATCAGATCACCGAAAGCGGCCCAGACCGGCGCCGTTTGCTCACCGACTGCGTCATAGTCTTCCATGCTCAGGCAGCCTCTTGCGCCACCAACGCCTGCTTGGCAGGCAGTTGGCGCAGCTCTTCAAAGACTTGCTTTTGGGACAGGATGCTAAGGTCAATAATCTCTCGCGCCTGTGCCACATAGTAGGCCAGTTGCTCGTCACTTCGGGCCATGGATTTGTCCATGGCACCTTCGATGCGCTGCAGATTGGCGATCAACTTCGCGTTGGCATCGCTGAAGGCGTTGACCGCAAAACTAAAGGATTCGCTGAGCGCCGACACGTCCACCGCGCTGCTGGTGACTTCAGCGGCAATGTCCGCCAATTTGGCGGACTCTGCCTCCACCTTAACGGCAAATTGGTCACCGGCATGGGTCAGCGCTTGCGCCGATGAAGTAACCAACGCATCGATAACGGCGCGCTGCTCTACCGATGCGTGGTTGATTCCATCCAACAGCGTACTGAGCGTTGCCATGATGCGGCTGCGCTCTTCCAATAGTTCGTTGTCACGCGCCGCACTACTCGATACCTCTTGCCGCAATTTCCCAATCACTTCGGCCGCCGCGCGCGGCGCCTCGGAGGCGGTTTCAATGAGCCGGGCGATCGGTTCTTCGAGCGCGGTGCCCAGCGTAGTTAGATGGCTGGCAACAGCGGCTTGCAACTCACCCAAGCGCACCACCGCCGCATTGCCACGCACCGCCTCATCGTCTCTCAGTGCACTGAGTTCGGCGCGCAGCGAGCTGACGGTCTGGTCCATGCGTTCGGTGTGCTGCTGCGTCCAGTCGTCTTCCGAGGCGATGCGCGTACGTACCAGGTCTTCAGCGCTCGCGGTCAACGCGGCAATGCCGTCAAGCGTCTTGCTGGCAGTGGCTTGGGCGTCGGCCGTGGTCTGCTGCCACTCGTTTTTGAGCCCAGTGGCCATGGCTTGGAGCGCCGCTGTCCACGCTTCCAGGCGCTGGTGGTCGTTTGCCGCATGGCTGCGCGCGTGGTTGGCGAGCGCCGCGATCCAGGTGTCGGTCGCGGTAGTCGCAGTCGCGGCAATGCGGACAGACAACCCATCCAACTGGCTTTGCGTCGTGTCCACCAGGCGCTCGTGCAGCAGCTTCGCTTCTTGCGCAATCCCTGCCATCGTGGTTTCAAAAACGGGCGTGATGCTAGCGCTAACCGCGTGTGCACTCTGTGACAGGCTTTCACGCAGAGACTGGCCGACGGAATTGGCCAACTCGGTGTAGACGCCTTGCATGCCACCGTGGAAATTTTCTTGGTTAGTCAGCAGCCGGTCGTTCAATTGCCGGCTCATACTTTCCATCTGGGCCATCATGGTCTGCATTTGGGCGACCACGGTGGGCAGGGCTTGGGATTGCAGTTGCAGCGCCTTGTAGGTTTCCTGGCGCTGCTGCGTCAGCGAAAAACCGCGCAAGGTTGTGGCAATGGCCGTGTCCAAACCTTGCGCCGCCGCCATTCGTTCGCGCCGACTAATCGCCGACATCAGGCCCAGCATGGCCGACGTGGCGACACCGGCGACCGATGTACCAAACGCAAGCCCCAGGCCCTTGATGGGCGCTGCGAATGCGGAACGTATGGCTTGCAGATCGGTCGTGCCTTCCAGTGCAAACACCGCGCCATTGAGAGTCACTACCATGCCCAGGAACGTGCCCAGCATGCCCAACATCACCAGCAAGCCGACCAAATAAGGCGTGAGCGCTGGACCGGGTAGACCTACACGCTCACCTTCAACGCGCAGGCGCACCGGATTTTGCAGTGACGCGTGGACCTGGGCCAGCCACTCCGCCAGGTTGGGAAGATGCGCCGGAATAGCCAACAACGCCTGCGCAAGCGTGCCCGTAGCCTGGCGAAAGCGGTGCAACTCAAGAGCACCAAAAACATAGACCGCCGCAATGATCAGCGTCATCAGCAGTGCCAGCAGGTTGGCAGACACCAGGAATCCGCTTGCGACCCACGCCGCGGCCATGGCGCCCAGTACAAAGGCGCCAGTAAAGAAATATCGGTTCATACGGGTTGTAATGTTGTCTCGTGATGGAATGCTTCTAGCAGACCTACAGCGGGCTGCAGGCGCAAGTCCAATTCGGCCAGAAGCACCGTTTGAAGTTCTGCGCAGAAGCGCGCCAACCAGGCGCCAGGCTTCATCCACAGATCAGGGTTGTCGTCGCTTCGCTGCGTGTCCGTCAGCGTTTGCAGGTGCGCCTTGCGCAAATGGTTGAAACGTTTCTCTAGCAGAGTCGGAATGGTTGCCAGCGATCGACCCTCGCGCTCAACCAAGATGTTGTCGAAGGCCGCGTCGAACGCTACCAGTTGTCTGAGCTTTGGCGATGCCTTGGCAACGCCATCGCGCAACTTGGCGCGCACCATGCGAACGCCGGTTTCCATGTCGCGTTGGTGGGCCTGGTGGTAGCGGCGAAAGGGCGCGTAGGCCTTCACATCATCGAGCGGTGTATCCAGCTTCGGCAGAGTCAGTTCGGCACGGGTTCTGCCGGTGTTGGGTGCATGGCTCTTTGTTATGGTTCCTTCCAATTGCGCACGCATTTTGGCGAACGCTGCACCCAGCGGACCCTCGCCTCCTGGCTGCGCGGCCAACACCGTCTCTTCCAC
The DNA here is from genome assembly GCA_038317285.1 of Burkholderiales bacterium. GTDB lineage: Bacteria > Pseudomonadota > Gammaproteobacteria > Burkholderiales > Burkholderiaceae_C > Allorhodoferax. The sequence continues at coordinate 13,925 of JBBQBG010000010.1, forward strand.
CGCGCTGGCGTTGTGCAGGCCCGTCAAGGCGATCGCATCTGCAAAGCCTATCCACAGCCCCAGCTTTTCTCCAAAGGCAGCCGCGGGCTCAGTCGTTTGCAAAACGGCCAGATCAGCGAGGGTACGGATGAGTTGTGAGCTGTGAAAGTTTGTACGCGTAAAGGCTCGCGTCATAGGCAGATGGGGTCCAAGTCAACGCATCAACAACGGATGATGGCGCTTCAATTTTACACGGGGAATGCCTATCAACCCCTTACCAGATGCGAAGGCGCGCGTTGGGCTCCAAATAGAGACGATGGCCGGGTACCACATCGAAGGCCTCGTACCACGCGTCGACATTGCGAACCGTCGCAATGCGCAAGCTATCCGGCGCGTGGTTATCACTGGTCAACTGCTTGTGCAGTGCTTCATCGCGGAGTTTGCTGCGCCAGCTCCTTGCAAAGCCGATGAAAAACTGGCGGTCTTGGGCGCGCAAGGCTTCTTTGCCAAGGCCTTTGCTACCCGGCGAGGCGCGGTAGGCGTCAAACGCAGCGACCAGTCCACCAAGGTCAGCCAAGTTTTCCACCAGGGTCACGTTGCCGTCGACGGCTTTACCTGGAAGAGGAGAGTAACTACTGTACTGCGCCACCAAGGGTTGGATGGCCATCTGGTATTGGGCCGTATCGTCGGGGGTCCACCACCTTCGCAATGCACCGGAGGCATCGTATTCCATACCCAGCGTATCAATGAAATGGCTTACTTCGTGGCCGATGATGGCACCAATCGCGCCGTAGTTGGCGGCGTCCGACGCTGCAGGGTCAAATTTTGGCACTTGCAACAACGCCGCTGGAAAGTTATAGGCGTTTTGCTGAAACAACAGCACGGCACCCACCGTGTGTGCGCCCATAGCCCATGCGCGATTGTCAGTGGCTTGACCCAGACGCCCCAGCGCCTGCCGATAATCCCACAGTGCCACACGCTGCACGTTGCCAGCCGCATCGTGCGGGCTTATGCGCAAGCCTGCATAGTTGCTCCATTGCTCAGGGTAGCCCAAACCAAAATAGATCCGTTGCAACTTCTCGCGTGCAGTAGCCTTGGCGGCCGGTGACATCCAATGGACACCTTCCAGGCGATGACCAAAGGCCGCTATCACATCCGCGGCAATGCCTTGCACGCGTGCCTTATATGCCGCGGGGAAAAAGCGCTCCACATACAAGCGTCCAAGCGCCTCGTTCAATAACTTCTGGGTAGCGTCCAACGCGCGTTGCTCACGCGGCGGCGGTACCGCACCCTGCGCACTGCGAAACGCCAACGCAGCCCCCGCAATGGAATGCGGTAACACATCGGCATACCGGTCGACGGCGTGAAAACGAAGATAGTCCGCCCAGGTGTTCACGGGGTTTGCGGAAACCAAAGCGGCCAAGCCTTGCAAAGCACCGGGTTGCCATGCTACAAAGGATTTTTGCCGGGCCAGTCCTGCGGCTGCAAAGAATGCATTCCAGTCCAGGCCAGGCGCCTTTTGGGCGAAATCCGCACGCGTCCACAAATTGTCGGCATTGTGGTCGTCGGAAGAGATTTGTGGTGTCGCGTGGCTCTGCGCCAACGCCGTTTCCAACACCAATACAGCCTGTGCACGGGCGCGAAAATTGCCTGAACGACCTGCGCCAACAAGGGCCAATACCTGCTCGATGTAGGCTCGATAGGAATCCCTGACGACCTGCTTTTCCGGCAACGGGTTGAGGTAGTCATCGCGGTTCGGCATGCCCAACCCGCCTTGCAGCAGAAAGGCAACGTTGTTCCTTTCGCCATGCAGGCCGGCCTCAACCGACAAGCCCAATATATGCGCGGAGTTGTAGACGCCCAAATTCAAGGGATCTACGTCCGCCCGCATTTCGTTGCCCATCAGTCGGGTCAACCCGGCCTTGTCACGTACCTGGTCTATGCGCCGCAGGAGTGACTTGACAGGTGTTAGTCCGGCGGCTTGGATGGCGTTCTGGTTCAAATAGGCTGCGCGAAAGTCTGCTACTTTGCGGGCCAGCGAACCCACCGGTTGCGTGGCCGCAGCATCCATCAATTGCGCCACACGGCGGTGCCCCAAAGCAATCAATTCGCTGCGCGCCGTTACCCGATCCTTGCCCTCAGGGATAACCGTATCGCGCAGCCACGTGCCATTGGCATAGGCGAAAAAGTCGTCGCCTGGCGCGATGCGCGTATCCACCCCCTCGTCGATGACCGCTTGTGCGTACACAAAACCCACACTACAGAGTGCAAACGCCGTGGCGCACCGAGCGACAAACCGGCTCAAGCACTCAGTTGCGTATTGGGCGTTCCGTGGGGTTGGTGAAGGTTTGCGCATGCTGGCTCGCTCAAGTTGGGTGTGACGGTCCGGTGAGATGCTATGCGCGCCGAGGCAGCGTGTCGCGCGCTGGTTGGACAGATTTGAATCACATTCGGACATTGCCCCTGGTTGCAATTCCCCCAGCATTCAGCGAAGATAGCCCGCCAAAGGATGCAAAACATGTCGCAAAACGATCTACTTCCAACGCAATGGTAGAACTCCTGTTCGTAATTGCGCCCGATGCTTTGCTGCTGGACATAGCAGGCCCGGCAGAAGCCTTTCGCCTGGCCAACCTGCACCGCACACTGCAAGGATTACACCCACATTTCAGGCTACGCTTTATAGGGCCAGAGCCCGCTGCAAACAGCTCTGTCGGCTTGCGACTCGCTGGGTTGGAACCCCTGCCCGAACAACTCACCGCACCCAGTTGGATCGTGTTGGTGGGCCAACCCGCCGTCCATGCCACAACAGCCAGCCCCGCCATCAACACTACCGCACAATGGCTCAACCGCGTGTTGTATGGTCGCTTGGGTGCACAGGGTTGCCCCCACCGGCTGATTACCATTTGTTCGGGTACTTTGCTGGCCGCACGGGCCGGCCTGCTGGACAACCGCCGCTGCACCACGCACCATGAGCTGCTGCCCAGATTGCGCGCGCTCGCACCGCAAGCCCAGGTCGTGGCCAATCGCGTTTACCTGATGGATGGGCCGATAGCCTCCAGCGCCGGGATCACGGCCGGTATCGATCTGGCACTGCAACTCATAGCCAACGCCTGCGGCGAAGCCTTGGCCGCGAGCGTCGCGCAAGACATGGTCGTCTATTTGCGCCGATCTGGTGACGACCCTGAGCTGTCGCCTTTCTTGTCGCACCGCCGCCATGTTCACGCCGCCGTGCACCATGTGCAGGATGCCATCAATGCCGAGCCCCGGCGCGACTGGAACATGCAGACCCTGGCCGCTGTGGGCAACGTCACGCCACGCCATCTATTGCGGCTGTTTGTGGAACAGGCCGGTGTTTCGCCACTTCTGTTTTTGCAGACCATCCGGCTGGAGCGTGCACGGCAGTCGCTCGAACACGGCTCCAACGTGACTTTGGCTGCAGAATCGGCCGGCTTTCGCTCGGGCCTGCACTTGCGCCGCGCGTGGAAGCGGCGTTGGGGCGGCTCACCCCGCGACCTCCGATCGCGGGCACCCGATGCGTAACCCAGTGCGGCGGCATGTTCTTAACGGAGCGTTTTTTGTCGAACGCAAAATCGGACAACCGCGCAGAGATCGACGCGTTTCATGCGTTCCTGATACACGAAGGCATTGGCATCCTCGATGCACCCCGTCAATTCGGTACACGCTTGGCTACTACGCGTTCTTTCGCTGACCTGGATGGCATCCCGTTCGATTTGGTTCACGAGCCGCGTCTCGACCCCATTTTGGGTCTATTGGTCGTCTGGCTTGAACCATCGGCCGGTTTGCGTGCAGACCACCGCGGGCCCGCCATTCACCCACACCTGCTCAGCATCCAACCGCAACGCGGTTGCAGAGTCTCCGTCGAACTCGATGTCCAGTGCGCGCCCAACGTCCGCGTTTTCAACGGGTAGCTCCCAGGTCAGAAATACTTGGGAGCAATCGCGCGCTTGCGGAAAGTCGGTCCCATGGAAGCCATTGCCGTTGCGTTCGATCACAGCGTGCGGCTGGCCCGTATCAAACACCACGACCGTACCCATGGTCAAAGGGATGCGCTGACCCGTGGATGGGAAGTGCAGGTCCAGGCCCTTGTCTTCACTCAAAAACAGATTGCAGAAGGCCACCCCGCCATATTGCGCGGCGTCGTGGTGGTAGCGCGCACCGCGGCAGGCCATCAGCGCTACCTCACTGGTCGCCGGCACATCTTTGAGACCCAACGTGCGCGTCCATTGCGCCACCGCCTGCACGCATTGCCCAAACGTCGGCCAGCGCATGCGCGCGCGCGCCAAAGGCAGCTCCTCCACGTCGCCGGGTTCCAGGCCCAGGCGCATCGCGATATCCCTCTCCCAGTCTGCCAATAGCCTGGCAGGCAGCATCGGCACATCGACCTTGCCCGTCAGCACTCTGCCGCCCACGCTTCGGCTGCGGATCGCATCACCGCTCCAGTAGTAAGCGGTAATGCAGTCTGGCAGAGTGAGCACTACAGAAGGCGTATTCATTGGGACTTTTGCCATGGAGAAACCAAGAGATCGATTATCACTGGCGGACGTGGACAATGTGCCCACCCTATTTACGCAATCGTCTCGACCGTTGCGCCCCACTCTGCCGCGCAATTCTGATCCATGCAAGCCTTACTCAATGCTATCGCCGCGATGAACATGCCACTCGATGCCCAGCGCATTTTTCACGGTCGGGGCGGACTGCACCCGGGCTGCGAGCATCTGGCGCTGGATGCTTATCCGCCTGTATGGGTATTGACCAGCTTTCAGCCATTGGCGAATGATGCGCTGGCAATGGTGCATAGCGCATTGGCAGAGCGCCTCCAACAACTCGCGCCAGAACAAGCACTCAACTGGGTCTTTCAGCACCGGTTGGAAGGCCGCAGCGACACGCGACTGATGGCCGGCATCGTACCCGCGCCGCATGTGGTTACCGAAGACGGCGCGCGCTTTGGCGTGCATGTGTTGAAAGGGCAAAACCATGGCCTATTCCTCGACATGGCGCGAGGCCGCCGTTGGGTGCGGGAGCACATGACCACCAATCCAGGGCGCAAGGTGCTGAACCTGTTTGCCTACACCTGCGCCTTCTCCGTGGTGGCCCTGCAGGCCGGCGCCCGGCAGGTGGTCAATCTGGACATGAGCCATGGTGCGCTGGCTATAGGTCAGCAGAACCACCAGCTCAACGGCATCACATCGGGTGCTGGCTTTCTGGCGCACGACATCTTTACCACCTGGGGCAAGATCACACGGGGTGGCCCCTATGACCTCATCATCCTAGACCCACCCAGCTACCAAAAAGGCAGCTTTGTAGCCACCAAAGATTACGCGCGCCTGATGCGCCGCCTGCCCGATCTCCTGGACGTGGGCGGGCACGCGCTGCTGTGCCTGAACGCGCCCGAGCTCGACATGGCATTTCTTCAGGACCAAATGCGACAGCTGGCCCCAAGCCTGGAATTTATCGAGCGGGTGCCAAACCCACCCGCATTTGCGGACGTGTCGCCCGAACGCTCGCTGAAGGTACTGGTCTATCGGGCACCGGATTGACACCGTCTCATCCCAGGCGACGCCCACGGTGTCCATAGAATGGCGCGCATGCAAAGGCAATACACCCCGATCTTCATTTCAACACCAGCACGCAGCCGGCTTGCGCCAGCGCTGTTATTCATCGCGGCGCTGGCGGGCTGCGCAGCCGCACCGGTGGCGGAAAAGCCCCAGGCTCCACCTCCTGCAGCGGCCATCACGAGCCCCGGACCGGCCGCATCCAGCGACGACGAACACAGCCAGAAGTTCGCCCGTTGGATCGACGCTTTCAAAACCACGGCACGCGCGGCCGGGATTGGCGAGGCAACGCTTGGCAGCGCCTTTGACACCGTGCGTTTTCTCCCCCGCGTCATCGAGCTGGACCGCTCGCAGCCCGAGTTCACCCGCAATGTGTGGGACTACCTCGACAGCGCGGTGTCTTCCTCGCGCATCAGTCGCGGCCAAGAGAAGCTACAGCAACTGCGGCCCCAGCTTGATGCGGTAGCAGCGCGTTATGGCGTGCCTGCAGAAGTGCTGGTCGCGATCTGGGGGGTGGAGAGTAATTACGGCACCCACGTTGGCGATGTGTCTGCGATCGACGCCCTGGCCACGCTGGCCTTTGAAGGCCGTCGCGAGGAATGGGCACGCGGGCAATTGCTGGCCGCGTTGAAGATTCTGCAGAACGGCGACATCGCCCGCGAGCAGATGGTGGGCTCGAGGGCCGGTGCCATGGGCCAGACGCAGTTTTTGCCTTCGGTCTTTTTGGCCTATGCAGTGGATGCCGATGGCGATGGCAAACGCGACATCTGGGGCAGCGTGCCCGACGTGATGGCGTCAACCGCAAACTTTTTGGTCCAGTCCGGATGGCAAGCAGGCCAGCAGTGGGGGACCGAGGTGCGTCTACCGACGGGGTTCGACTACACGCATGCCGACGCCGCAGTGCGCAGGTCGACGGATGCCTGGGCGGCCGAAGGCGTGCAAACCATGGACGGCACGCCGCTGCCAGCATTGACCGACAGCGCGATCCTGTTGCCGGCTGGTGCACGCGGGCCGGCCTTTGTGGTGGGGCCCAACTTCCGCACGATCCTGCGTTACAACAATGCGACCAGCTATGCGCTAGCCGTCGACCTGTTGGCGCAGCGGCTCGCCAACGGGCCCGCCATGCGCGCGCCGTGGCCACGCGACTTGCAAGCACTGACGCGCAGCCAGGTGTTGGCACTGCAAAGCGCGTTGAATGCACTTGGATTTTCCACTGGCGCGCCCGACGGCATCGCGGGCCCGGCTACGCAACGCGGTGTGCGCCAGTACCAGAGCAGCGTGGGTATGCCAGCGGACGGCTACCCGACCCTAGACCTGTTGCAGCGCCTGCAATAACACGGCATGCGCGTTGGGCTTTTCGTCGGCCCCTACTCAGGCCTGCTTACTCAGGCATCCAACTCCGGGTAGCGCCGAAAGATGCCCGTTTCGTTGAACGGAATGCGGCGTTCACTTTGCAGATAGGCCGCGATACGCTGGTGTTGTGCCACCCGGTCGCGCAGAGCCATCACCCGTGGCGTCTTTTTTGCGGCACGTCGGGTGGCCTTGGGAAAGGCATAGTGCAGGCCTTCCACCAACTGAAACAGCGACAGGTCGGCATAGCTGAGCCGCGCGCCCACCAAATGCTTGTCGCCCTTGGGGTTGCGCTCCAGCACGGTCTCCAGCCACCCCAAATATATGGGGATACGCTGTGTGCGAAAGGCCTTGGCGGCTTTCGCTGCTTCGAGCTTCTGGTCTTCGTAATACAGGCCCATGCCGACGGGGTGGTGGGTGTCGTGCACCTCGCCCACTGCGTCTGCAATCGTGAGCTGGATCTGGTGCGCCCATAAACGGTCGGCCTCATTGGCCCCCACCAGCTTCAACCGCGGCCCCAGGTACAGCAAAATGGCAGGCGTCTGTCCGACCGTCCGTTTTCCGTCGACCAACACCGGGCAGGCAAAAGAGGGGCGTGGGGCGGATGGGTCTTGCAGGCATTGCATCAGCGCGGGCATGCCCTGCCCCGCAGCCGCGTCACCGCGCGCCACATCGGTGTAGGCTGCACCCGCCCCTTCCAATGCCAGACGGACAAATTCTCCGCGGCCCTGCAGGCCGGGCCAGTAATACAACTCGTATGCCATGGTCCGCGACGCGCCTATTTGAACTGCAGCTGTGCGCCATTCAAGGGCACCGCCGTGATGCTGTTCTTGGGCGAGCCGTCGATCAACTTGTCGGTATAGGTGAGGTACAGCAGCACCTGCCGTGCCGGGTCTGTCATGCGCACAATGCGCATCTTCTTGAACAGGATCGAACGGCTTTCATTGAAAACTTCCTCGTTCTTGGGAATAGGAACAGTGGATGAAATGGGCCCAACCTGCCTGCACGCAATGGACGATTCAGACTTCTCTTCTGCCAAACCCAGCGCACCCTTGATGCCGCCGGCCTTGGAGCGGGACACATAGCAGGTAATACCCGCCACCTTGGGGTCGTCAAACGCCTCCACCACAATTTTGTGGTCTGGGCCAATGAGCTTGAAGGCGGTATCGACTGCGCCAATTTGCTGCGCCATGGCGGCACATGAAAGTGGAACGAGCAATGCAAGGGCGTGTTTTGGTTTCATTGCACTAATGTAAGTGCATTGGCGGGCGTTGCAAGGGGCAGGCGGTAACATTCCTCAGGCTTTTGGCACCCGTAGCCAAAACAGAATTGCTATAAAATATGTAGCTATGTACGCCCATTTTACGAGGGCTAGAGCCTAGTTTTCTCAAAGCACTGCTGTAAAATCGTCTATTCTCGGTGCGCATGCGTTGCGTCTGCAGATAGGCGCTGTACGACCGTTCCGGGAACTTTATTTTTTGATCGGCCTCTGACCGTTCTTTGCACCACTGAGCGCACCTTCACCCTATGCAAACCACCACGCCCGACCTTCCATCCGCCAGTGCCAACAGCAGCGCGCTGGCATCCTTCAAGACCCTGCGCAACTACCTCAACACCCAAATTTTGGGCCAGCCCCAACTGGTCGAGAGCCTGCTGATTGCGCTCTTGGGTGATGGTCACCTGTTGGTGGAGGGACCGCCGGGCCTTGCCAAGACGCGGGCCATCAAGGCTTTGGCACACGGCCTCGAATGCGAATTTCAGCGCGTGCAGTTCACACCCGACATGTTGCCGTCTGACTTGACGGGCTCCGACATCTACCGGCCCGAGCAGGGCAGCTTCCAGTTCCAGCGCGGCCCGCTGTTCCACAACCTGATACTGGCCGACGAAATCAACCGCGCGCCCGCCAAGGTGCAGTCCGCGCTGTTGGAGGCCATGGGCGAACACCAGATCAGCGTGGGCATGGCAACCTACCCGCTGCCCCGCCTCTTCCTGGTCATGGCCACCCAGAACCCGCTGGAACACGAAGGCACCTACCCGCTGCCCGAGGCACAGCTAGACCGCTTCATGCTGCACACGCTGGTGGACTACCCGGACCGCGCCACCACGCGCCTGATCATGGACCTGACGCGGCGCGAGGCGCAAGACGGGCGCGAGCTGCCCGCACCGGCCCGCCATGTGACGCAAGACACCGTGTTTGCCGCGCGGCGCGAAGCGCTGGGCATCAGACTGGCGGATTCGGTGGCCGACTACATTGCCGCATTGGTCGACGCCACGCGGCGGCCCGCCCCCTATAGCGAAAAATTGGCCCAGTGGTTGCGCTGGGGCGCCAGCCCGCGCGCGGCGATTGCCATCGAGCGCGGCGCCCGGGCGCTGGCGTGGCTGGGCGGGCGCGACTATGTGAGCCCTGAAGACGTGCAGGCCGTTGCCCCCGATGCATTGCGCCACCGCCTGTTGCTGGATTACACGGCGCAAGCGCGCGGCATCACGGCGCAAAACTGCATTGACGAATTGTTGAAGCTCGTTCCAGCACCATGAAGCTACCCGACCTGGGCGATCTGGTCGTGCAACGCGCTGCGGCGCACGGCCTGAGCCTCAATGCCCACCGCCCCGCGATGGCACAGCTGTACGGTGGCCACCGCAGCGCCCAGCGCGGACGCGGTCTCGAATTTGAAGAGGTGCGCCCCTACGTGCCCGGTGACGATGCACGCACCATCGATTGGCGCGTCACCGCGCGCCGGGGCAAGCCCCATACCAAGCTGTTCCGCGAAGAGCGCGAGCGCCCCGTATGGATCGTGGCCGATCTGCACCCGGGTTTGTTCTTTGGCAGCAAACGCCAGTTCAAGTCGGCCGTGCTGTTGCAGGCCGCTGCGATATTGGCCTGGGTTGCCGCAATCGGCGGCGATCGCGTCGGCGCCATCATTGCCGATGGCAGTGGCGCGCCGCAGATACTGCCCCCGCGTGGCCGCGAGGCCGGTGTGCTGCCGGTCTTGCAAGCCCTGGTGGAGAGCCAGCCGCGTGCGCCGGGCGCCCCGGTGCACACGGGCCTGCAGACGGCGCTAACCACACTGCGCCCCTTGCTGCAGCCCGGCAGCCTGGTGCTGTTGTTAAGCGACTTTGCACAAGTAGATGCCTCGTTGCAAGACATGTTGGCCGGCATGGCTCGTCAAAACGATTGCCGCCTGCTATGGCTAACCGACCCGCTGGAGCGTAACGGTTTGCCCGCTGGCGAACACCGCGTGGGCTTGCCGCAGCGCCTGTGGTGGGTGAACGGCCAGGCCAGCCGCAATGCCTGGCAGGCCGCCTGGACCGAACGCGAAGGACGCCTGACGGCCATGGCCGAAGCCCTGAACCTGCCGCTGGTTCGCCTGGACACGGCCGATGCGCTGCCCGACAGCCTGATCGCTTTACTGAAGGAGCCGCGGTGGGCACAGTAGACCCTGGTGTTGCGCAACCCGATTGGCTGGCGCAGTTGGCACCGGCGCACGCGCCGCCACCGGTTGGCTGGTGGCCGCTGGCGCCCGGTTGGTGGGGTCTGCTGCTGTTACTGGTAGCCGCCGGAGTGGGCCTGTGGTTATGGCACCGTAGCCCGGCCCGGCGCTTGCGCCGCAGCGGCTTGCGCGAACTGGCCCGCGTCGAGAGCACCACCGTGGGCGACGCCGCCTTGGCGCAAGCGCTTGAGCACCTGGTGCGCCGCTACGCGGTGGCCCGCTATGGGCGAGAAGCTGTGGCGGGCTTAAGTGGCACGCGCTGGTTGGCCTTCGCCATCGCGCGCGGCGCCACGCAATGGCAAGGCGCTACGGGCGAAGCCCTGCTACAGGCCGCATACGGCGGCACACCACAACAGTCCGAACGCGCCCGCTGGGTGGCTGGTGCGCGGGCATTTCTCAAGGCGCGCACATGATCCAGTTTGCCTGGCCCTGGATGCTGCTGTTCTTGCCCCTGCCCTGGCTGGTGGTGCGCGCACTGCCCGCCGCTACGCCACAGGCCGGTGCGGTATTTATGCCATTTGCGGCAGCGGTGTCGGTGGACAACGCACTGGAGTTGCGCACACCTTCCCGCTGGCGTGTGGCATTGTTCGTCTTGGTCTGGCTGCTGCTCGTGGCAGCGGGCACGCGCCCGCAGTGGCTCGATGACCCAGTGCCAGTTGCCACCTCGGCACGCCAGTTGATGATGGCGGTGGACACGTCGGGCTCGATGCAGGCCCAGGATATGGCGGGCGGTGCCACGCGCCTGCAGGTGGTGCAGGTTGTTGGCAGTGAGTTTTTACGCCGCCGGGTGGGCGATCAAGTGGGCCTTATTCTGTTTGGCACCCGCCCCTATTTGCAAGCACCGCTGACGACCGACCTGGCCACGGTCGGCCAGTTTTTGCGCGAAGGCATGATCGGCGTGGCCGGGCCAGAGACCGCCATTGGCGACACCATCGGCCTGGCCATCAAACGCCTCAAGGCACAACGTGAACAAAGCAGTGGCCAGGGCGACATGGTGCTGATTTTGCTGACCGATGGTGGCAACACCGCCGGGTTGATGGACCCAATTGAGGCTGCCAAATTTGCCGCACAAGAGGGCCTGCGCATCTACACCATCGGCGTGGGCGCGACCGCGCAACAAAGCATGGCGGGTGTGGTGGGCAAAACCGACCTGGATGAGGATGCGCTCAAGTCCATCGCACAGATCACGCATGGCGCATACTTCCGCGCGACCAACGTCGCCAGCCTGAACCAGGTTTATGCTGAGATCGACAAATTGGAGCCCGCGAGCGCGCAGGCCCAGTGGTACCGCCCCACCACCGAATGGTTTGCATGGCCGCTGGCGTTGGCGTTACTACTCAGCGTGGTGGCCGTGTGCCTGCGGAGGCAGACATGATTGAAGCGCTCCAAGCCTTCGCGCAGACTTTCTTTCAAGCGTTCCATTTCTTGCGGCCTTGGTGGTTGGTGGCGCTGCCGGTTTTGTGGGCCTTAGTGGTGTGGCTGGCACGCCAGCGCAACTCGCACGGCAATGCCGCCCAATTCATCGACGCCGATTTACTACCGGCCTTGCGGCTCGACACCGCACAAGCCGATGGCAAAAGCAGATCAGGGCTACGCCCATGGCCATGGCTGGCTCTGGCGTGGACCCTGGCCGTGCTGGCTTTGGCCGGCCCCAGCTGGCAACAAGATAAAACCGCAGCCTACCGTGCGCCCGCCGCATGGGTGGTGGTGCTGGACCTGTCACCCTCCATGGCATCGGCCGACCTTGCACCCAGCCGCGTGGCGCGTGCGCGCTACTTGGTGGACGACATGCTGGGCGCGGCGCGCGATGCACGCGTGGGCATGGTCGCCTTTAGCGACGAGCCTTATACCGTGGCGCCGCTCACGCAAGACGTGGCGACCGTGCGCAGCCTGATGCCGGTGCTGGCACCCGACCTGATGCCCAGCCCCGGTGACCATTTGGCACCGGCCCTGGAGCAAGCCCAAAAGCTGCTCAGTTCATCGGGCTCGCGCGACAAGCGCATCGTGGTGCTCAGCGATGGCTTTGACGACCCCGCCGCAGCCCTGCGCAGCGCCGCTGCACTCAAACAGCAGGGCACAACCCTCAGCGTGGTCGGTGTGGGCACTGCCGGTGGCGCGCCCCTGCGCAATGCCGATGGCAGCTTTGCACAGGATGGGCAAGGCCAGCCGCAAATGGCACGGCTCAACACCGACCTGCTGCAGCAACTGGCCAACGCAGGCGGTGGACGCTATGTCGACAGCGCCCAGCCCGCCGCGCTGCTGGCAGACCTGCAATCCGCCACACCACGGCCCGGCGAGGCCGTTGCCGAGCAAGGCCAGAGCGTGGCCCATTGGCGGGATGCGGGTGCCTATATCCTGCCCCTTGTGCTGCTTCTCACCGCCCTGCTGGCACGCAGGAGGTGGCTATGACATCTTCATCCATGGCAGCACGCATTGCTTCAATCGCATTGCTGATGACTTGCTCCATGTTGGCACAGGCGGCCCCGGCTACTACGCCCACTACTGCGCCGGCCGATACCCCCACCGCCAGCCTGTGGTCTCGCATGTGGCGCACGCCCGACCAACGCGGGCAAGCCTTGCTGCAACAAGGCGATGCTGCGGGCGCAGCCCAAACTTTCGCAGACCCCCAGCACAAAGCCCATGCGGCTTTGCAGGCGGGTGATTACGCTGGCGCTGCGCAAACGCTGTCGGGCATCGACACAGCCGAGGCCCACTACAACCGTGGCAATGCATTGGCACACGCGGGCGATTTGCCTGGTGCCATCAGCGCCTATGAGGCCGCGCTCAAGCACAACCCGCAACACACTGACGCGCGCCACAACCGCGATGTGGTTGCCGAGGCACTGAAGAAACAAAAAGAGAAGGACCAGGACAACAAAAAGCAGGACAGCCAGGACAAGAAAAGCAAAGAAGACAGCAATGCCGGTGACAAATCGGACAGCAAACAAGACGACAAAGATAGCAAGCCAGACTCCAAGCCCGGTGACAAACCCGGTGAAAAATCCGAGTCCAAACCCAACGATGCGCCTGGCAAAAAGCCAACGGATAAATCCGACCAACCGCCCTCGGCCAAACCTGCGGAGCAACCTGTTTCAGCGCCCCCAACCGGCCGCGCATCGGCTCCTGCCGCGCCCGCATCGAGCCCTAAGGACGATGCTGCCCAGGCCCGCCGTGATGCCGAATCCACATTGGGCAAAGGCCCGCAACCGGTGCCAACAGGTGCAGCCAAGCAGCCCCCGACCGAAAAGCAAATCGCGCAAGAGCAATGGCTGCGCGCCATACCGGACGACCCCGGTGGCCTCTTGCGCCGCAAATTTTTGATTGAACACATGCTCAGACAGCAAGGGCAAAAACCATGAACACCATTGTGCGTCGCACGCTAGCCGCGCTCGTGGCCAGCGGCATCTGCCTATCCGCATGGGCCACCGTTACCGCTTCACTGGACAAGACCCAGATGGCGCTGGGTGAGCGCGTGCGTTTGGTCATAGTCAACACGGGGAACGGCGACCAGCAGCCCGACACCACAGCATTGCGGCAAGACTTTGACATCTTGGGTACGCAGCGCGGCAGCAGTGTGCAGATCACCAACGGGCGCATGTCGTCGCAGACACAGTTCACGGTGTTGCTCGCACCCAAGCATGGGGGCACCATCCGCATTGCGCCCATCCAGTGGGGTGGCGAACAGTCCGACGCGCTGGAGCTGACCGTTAGCGCCGGCGCAGACCCTGGCAAACCGGGCGCCAATACCAACACCGCCGAATCGCAGATCACGATGAGCGGCACGCTGGACCAAAAGCAGCCCTATGTGCAATCTGCGGTAGTGCTGAACCTGCGCTTGAACGTGGGTGTGCAGATGGCGCAGGCCAGCCTCAATTTGCAGGGCAACAGCGACGTACTGGTCCGCCAGTTGGGGAAAGACCAGCAGCACACCGAATCCCGCAACGGACGGGTCTACCAGGTTATCGAGCGCAAGTATCTGTTGATACCGCAGCGCAGCGGCCCCATCAGCCTCAAGGGCCCGCTACTGCAAGCCCAGGTGCAAGACGAGGCAGCATCCGCCGGTGACTCCGACATCGACGCATTTTTTGGCAACGTGTTTGGCCAGACCGCGGGCCGCTTTGCCCGCCGCATGCGCACCGTGAATCTACAGGCCAACGCCATTGAAATGAATGTGCAGCCGCGGCCTGCCAACGCCGAAGCCAGCAACTGGCTGCCCGCGCAAAAGCTGACGCTGGAAGAAACCTGGCGGCCCGAGCAGGGCACACTGCATGTCGGCGAGCCACTGACCCGCCACCTGCGTTTGAGCGCACTGGGTGTCACTTCGGGTCAGTTGCCCGACCTGGCCAGCGCCATGCCGGTGCCCGACGGCATCAAGAAATACCCCGACCAGGCCAAGACCGACGAAGGGCTGGAGGGAGAAACATTGCGCGCCACCCGCGACCAGGACATTGCGCTGATAGCCAGCGCCCCAGGCCACTATGTTTTGCCTGCGCTGCGCTTGGTCTGGTGGGACACGGTGAACCATAAGCAGCACACCATCGAACTGCCTGAGCGCAGCGTGGACATCTTGCCCGCCACCGGCGCTGTTGCCAGCGCTGCGGGTGCAGCACCCAACACCACGGTAGCTGCAGGCTCGTCTAGCAATCCGGTGGGCAACAGCAACTCGATAGATACGAACAACGCTGCCAGCACCGTAAGTGCGTTTAGCAAGGCTTCGCTCATGGCGCAGACGCCTTGGCTATGGATCAGCGCCGCCCTGGCCGTGTTGTGGCTGGGCACCCTGTTGCTGTGGTGGCGCGCACGCCGCTCGGGTCTGCCGCATGCGGCATCAACGAACACCAACGCGCACGCCGCAAACAGCAGCAACACGCAGCCTGCCACACCCCGCAGCGCCAGCGCGGCGCTGGCGGCCCTGCAACGTGCCTGCACTGCGAACGACCCCCACCTGGCCCGCCAACATATCCTGGAGTGGGCCACCGCCGTATGGCCCCAGTCGCCTCCACGCGGACTCAACAGCATCGCCGAACGTTTGAATGACGCGCGCTACACACTGCCACTGCAGCAACTGGACCGCGCCTGCTACACCGCCGCTATGCCTTGGGTCGGCACCGCGTTGGCGCAAGCGTTTGCCCAGCCGCCAAAGCCTGGCGCTACCGCAAAAAGCAAATCACAGATTCCGGATTTGTATGACTAGCCGCCCTGCGTAATCCGGTAGACGTGCGCAGCAAGTCCGACACCGTGTTTCGATCGGCTGTTGATGGCAGAAAGCAGTCCACCGTGAAATCGCTACACAGCGGACATTGGACCGAAAAAAATGAACTTCGTAGTCAAACCATACACGCCCCGTTAGTCTCTGGACCACCCAGTCAAATATGCGTCGGCGAGAACAATTCCGGGGCCAATCGCTTCGCGATATCGCCCCGGTTGGATAGATTTTGACTGGTCGTCGACAAGGTGGGAAGTCCCTTGTAGCGACACAACATTAACGCGACAAGGCCAGTTGCACGGCTTCCATCACCCCACGGGCACGGGTCAGAACTTGTTCGACGGTGAAACCGAATTCGCGCATAAGCGTGTCGACGGGAGCCGAAGCTCCAAAGTGGTCCAGCCCAAATACATCACCTTGATCGCCCACAAAGCGATGCCACCCTTGCTCGCTTCCGAGTTCAACGGCTAGTCTCGCTTTAACATGCGGTGGCAAAACTTCATCCCGATAGCTTTGCGATTGGGCATCGAAAATATCCCAGCTTGGCATAGAAACGCAGCGTACAGCGACGCCATCGGATGCAAGGCTTTGGGCCACGGCCAGGATAAGGCTCACCTCTGAGCCGCTGGCTAAAAGGACCAGATCTGGCCCGGTGCGTTTGCCAGCCACGGTCGGTGCATCCCACAAGGTGTAGGCACCGTAACGCAAACCATCTGCTTTCGCAAACTGTTCACGGTCCAATGTAGGTAGGTTTTGCCGCGTCAGCACCAGCAGCACGGGGCGGTCGCGTGTCTCAATCGCAACCCGCCAAGCCACTGCGGTCTCGTTGGCGTCGGCGGGGCGGATCAGCCGGATATTTGGCATAGCACGCAAGCTGGCCAGTTGCTCAACCGGCTGATGGGTTGGGCCGTCTTCGCCCACTGCAATGCTGTCGTGCGTGAACACGTGCACCACGTGCAAGCCCATCAGCGCGGCTAGCCGTATGGCGGGTCGCATGTAGTCGGAAAAGATGAAGAAGGTCGACCCGAAGGCAAGGTAGCCACCATG
Source organism: Burkholderiales bacterium (assembly GCA_038317285.1). Taxonomy (GTDB): domain Bacteria; phylum Pseudomonadota; class Gammaproteobacteria; order Burkholderiales; family Burkholderiaceae_C; genus Allorhodoferax. Next base: position 30,568 of record JBBQBG010000010.1, read on the forward strand.
TGCGGCCATGCCATTGACGATGGCCCCCATGGCGTGTTCGCGCACGCCGAAATGCAAGTTGCGCCCGGCAAGGTTCCAGCCACCTGAATCGCTCCCTTGCGCATCTTCGCCTGCAAGTAATGGCGGGTTGAAGGTGCCTTGACCTTTTAACGCTGTATGGGTCGATGGGTCCAAGTCAGCCGAGCCGCCGAAGAGCGCGGGCAGCCGAGGTGCGATAGCGTTCATCACGCGCCCGCCAGCTACACGGGTAGCCACGCCTTTCTCGTCTGCGGCAAAGAATGGGATATCAGCATCCCAGCCCTCAGGCAAATCACCGTTCAAACGGCCCAGCAGTTCTGCCGACAACGCAGGGAAGGCCTCGGCGTAGCGTTGCATGCGCAAGCCCCAATCGGTCTGCGCTTGTTTGCCCTGTTGCAAGGCCATGCGAAAGTGATCACGCGCTTCAACAGGTACCAAAAAAGGCGGCTCCACCGGCCAGCCCAACGCTTGCTTGGTACGGGTCACATCCTCAACACCTAGCGGCGATCCATGGGCCTTGAAGCTGTCTTGCTCCGGCGAACCAAATCCAATATGCGTTCGCACGAGTATCAACGTCGGTCGCGATGTCTCAGTACGCGCCGAGTTCAGCGCTGCATGGATGGCAGCGAGATCATTGCCGTCTTCCACTACCAGTGTCTGCCACCCGTATGCCTGGAAGCGCAGTGCGCGGTCCTCGCTGAAAGTTATGTCGGTCCCCGCAGAGAGCGTGACACGGTTGTCGTCATACAGGCAAACGAGCTTGCCAAGCTTGAGGTGGCCGGCCAGAGAAGCGGCTTCGGCGGCAATCCCTTCCATCAAGTCGCCGTCGCTGACGATCGCCCAGGTGCGATGGTCAACTGGTGTGTGGTCGTCGCGGTTGTAGCGGGCCGCCAGATGCGACTCAGCGATGGCCATACCAACGGCATTGGCAAACCCTTGACCCAGTGGCCCAGTGGTGACCTCTACACCCGAGGTGTGACCACGCTCTGGGTGACCGGGTGCTTTGCTACCCCACTGTCGAAACTGCTTTATATCGTCGAGCGACAGATCGTAGCCCGTCATATGCAGCAGGCTGTAGAGCAATGCTGAGCCATGCCCGGCCGAGAGCACGAAGCGGTCACGGTCAGGCCACTTAGGATCTGCGGGATTGTGTTTCAACTGACCAGTCCACAGGGCAAAGGCCATTGCCGCCGCCCCCAAAGGCAGGCCGGGGTGGCCGCTGTTGGCCTTTTGAACCATGTCGACCGACAGGAAGCGCAGGGTGTTGATGCATTGCTGCTCAAGCGGATTGTTCATGGTATTTCCGTTTCAGGTTGAGGTGTCAAGTTCCATCGCTGGCGTGTACTCACCGCGGCGCGCGGCGCGGTTGCAGGCGGCACGGTGCAGCAGCGCGCGTTGCGCCGCTTGCACGTTGGCGGGCTCACCATGCCAGATGTCCAGCGCGGGTTGTTGGATAGCGCGTGAGAATGAATACGTCAATGCCCACGGCAATCGTCCGCTGAAGCGCCGGTTCATCGCATTCAGCCGTGCCGAAGCCAGTTCCGCGCTTTGACCGCCAGACAGAAAGGCGACGCCTGGCACGGCGGCTGGTACCGCGCGCAGCAGCAGATTTACGGTCGTGTCAGCAATCGCGTCAACGCCGACTTGGTCGGCGCAGTCCAAGCCCGGCAACACCATGTTTGGCTTCAGTAACATGCCTTCGAGGAGCACGCCTTGCATTTGCAATTGCCCGAATACTTCGTGCAGCACCTGTGCGGTGACTTCGGCGCATCGTTGTAGCGTGTGCGTGCCGGTCATCAGCACCTCGGGCTCAACAATGGGCACCAGCCCAGCCTCTTGACACAGCGCGGCATAGCGAGCCAAGGCATGGGCGTTGGATGTAATGCAGGCCATGCTTGGCTGACGGCTGCCAATGGAGATTACGCCCCGCCACTTGGCAAAGCGTGCACCCATAGCGGCGTACTCTTTCAAACGTTTACGTAGGCCGTCGAGCCCTTCGGTCACCTCCTCGTCAGGGTGGCCGGACAGCGGCTTCGCGCCGCCATCGACCTTGATGCCCGGAACGATACCCATCGCGACCAGCGCCTGCGCGAATGGAATGTCGGCGTTTGTTGACTGGCGAATCGTTTCGTCATAGAGAATCGCCCCGCTGATGCTATCGGCCAGCCCCGGTGTCGTCACGATCAACTCGCGCCATATGCGCCGGGCTTCTGGCGTCTGCGGGATGCCCAGCTCCGCGAAGCGCTTGTTGCAGGTCGGGTTGCTCTCGTCCATCGCCAGCAAACCCTTGTGCTGGTCCATTAACGTGGCAGCGGTCGCGCGCAAGATTTCTTCATTCACATCTGATCTCCCCAACGCCAATTTCGGATTTCTGGCAAATCCTGCCCATGCAGCCGTATGTACTGACCGTGTTCGATGAGCTTGTCTTTCAGCCGCCGCTTCAGTGTCAGGCCCGCCTCACCGGTCTGTGGCAGGCGGTCAACGACGTCCATAACCAAGTGAAAGCGATCGAGTTCGTTAAGCACTGTCATATCGAACGGCGTCGTGATCGTGCCTTCTTCCTTGTAGCCCCGCACGTGGATATTGGGGTGGTTGTGGCGGCGGTAGGTCATGCGGTGGATCAGCCACGGATAGGCGTGGAACGCGAAGATAACGGGCTTATCGCGGGTGAATAGCGCGTCGAAATCTCCGTCAATCAGTCCGTGCGGGTGCTCTATATGCGGTTGCAGCCGCATCAAATCGACCACGTTGACGACTCGAATCTTCAGGTCTGGCAAATACTCTCGCAAGATGGACACCGCCGCCAGCGTCTCAAGGGTAGGCACATCTCCGCAGCACGCCATCACGACATCGGGTGCCGTATCGCCGCTGTTGCTGGCCCATTCCCAGATGCCAATGCCTTCCATGCAGTGTTTGACGGCCTGGTCCATCGTCAGCCACTGCGGCGCGGGGTGCTTGCCGGCCACCACCACGTTGACGTAGTGTCGGCTGCGCAGGCAATGGTCCATCACAGATAACAGGCAGTTGGCATCGGGCGGTAGATACACACGTACAACCTCGGCCTTCTTGTTGACGACGTGGTCGATAAATCCCGGGTCCTGGTGTGTGAAGCCGTTGTGGTCCTGACGCCAGACGTGGGATGCCAACAAGTAGTTCAGCGACGCTATTTTCCGTCGCCACGGAATGTGCGACGTCACTTTTAACCACTTGGCATGCTGGTTGAACATCGAATCAATGATGTGGATGAATGCCTCGTAGCAATTAAAGACCCCGTGGCGGCCCGTTAGCAAATAGCCTTCTAGCCAGCCTTCGCACTGGTGCTCGCTGAGCATCTCCATCACGCGGCCGGTGGGGGCAAGGAATTCGTCATTTGGTTGGGTCTCTGCGTTCCACTGGCGCTGGGTGACTTCAAACAGCGCGGCCAATCCGTTAGAGAGCGTCTCGTCGGGGCCGAACACACGGAAGTTACGTTGCGCGTCGTTCCATTTCGCTACATCACGCAGGAAGGGCCCGAGCACGTGGGTGTCGCCGATGCCCGGTGCGCCGGGCACCGGCACCTCGCATGCGTAGTTGCGAAAGTCCGGCAGATGGAGGTCGCGCAACAACATCCCGCCGTTGGCATGCGGATTGGCACCCATGCGCCGCGTTCCGACGGGCGCGAGTTCGGCCAATTCCGGGATCAGCCGCCCCTGATCGTCGAACAGCTCTTCAGCGCGGTAGCTCTTAAGCCATCCGTCGATTAGTGCTAGGTGGCCCGGGTGCGTTCTGGGGTCGGTGACCGGTACTTGGTGGGCGCGAAAAGTACCTTCGATCTGTAGGCCATCAACCTCTTTTGGTCCAGTCCAACCCTTGGGCGACTTCAAAACAATCATCGGCCAGCGCGGCCGTATCGCTTTGCCCGTGGCGCGCGCGTCCTGTTGAATCTTTCGGATCTGTTCGATGGCGTCGTCCATCGCTGTGGCCATTGCCTCGTGCATCAGAGTCGGCTCATGTCCTTCAACAAAGATTGGTGCCCAGCCGCAACCCCGAAAGAACTGCTCCAGTTCCTCATGCGTGATGCGCGCCAGCACGGTCGGGTTGGCGATCTTGTAACCATTGAGGTGGAGGATCGGCAGCACTGCGCCATCGGTGACGGGGTCAAGGAACTTGTTCGAATGCCAAGCAGTGGCTAGCGGCCCGGTTTCGGCTTCGCCATCGCCTACGACGCAGGCCACTATCAATTCGGGGTTGTCGAACACCGCACCGAAAGAATGGCTGAGCGAATAGCCGAGTTCGCCGCCTTCGTGGATGGAGCCCGGACATTCGGGCGACGCGTGGCTCGGGATTCCACCCGGAAACGAGAACTGCCTAAAAAGTTTTTGCAATCCGGCCTCGTCTTGGCTGATATCCGGGTAGACCTCACTGTAAGTCCCTTCAAGGTAGGTGTTGGCCACCACTGCAGGCCCACCGTGCCCTGGTCCTGAGACGTACACCATGTCAAGGTCATATTGCTTGATCACCCGGTTCAGGTGGACGTAAATAAAGTTCTGTCCGGGTGTTGTACCCCAATGGCCAAGCAGCATGTGCTTAATATCCGTCAACGCGAGCGGCCGACGCAACAGCGGGTTGTCATAGAGGTAAATCTGCCCAACGGATAAATAATTGGCAGCGCGCCAGTAGGCGTCGATACGGCGGCACAGGTCTGGTGTCAAGGTGTTAGTGTTCATGGTGTGATCTCTTCGACTTTCTTTTCAAAGGCTTTGTTAGTCTGCTGGCGCATGGTGAGAATCTGATGGAGGGCTCCCCACAGAGCGCGCGAGTTCACGGGAGACTGCTCGTGCAATCATCAGTTCTTCATTGGTGTGCAGCACGCGCACCTTGACGCGGCTGCTATCGGTAGAGATCAGCGACGAATGCTGCGCGTTGCGTTGTGCCTCAAGCTCGATGCCGAGAAAGCCGAGTCCTGCGCAAATGCGCTCACGCACTGGTGCCGCGTGCTCGCCGATGCCGCCGGCAAACACCA
>JBBQBG010000011.1:0-35394 GCA_038317285.1 Burkholderiales bacterium
TATTGGAGCTTGCTCGACAACTTTGAGTGGAACTCCGGCTACACCAAACGTTTCGGACTTTTCCACGTGGACTATGCAACACAACAGCGCGTGGCCAAAGACAGTGCCATCTGGTACCGTGACTTCATCGCCGCATTCAAATCAAGCCGGGGACTCCTATGACACAAGCACCCAAGACCCAACGTTCGGCATTCTCCTGGGTTCCCAGTGGTTACCTGGCCGAGGGCATTCCCTTTGCCATGGTCATATGGGTTGCAGGAACCCTGTTCAAGGATTTGGGCCACACCGATAGCGAGATCACCGCCTCCACCGCCAGTATCGGGATCATGTGGTCGCTAAAGCCGCTCTACGCGGGCTTTCTGGACATGTTCAAGACCAAGCGCTTTTGGGTCATTGCCATGCAGCTGGTCATGGCGGGCTTGCTGGGCCTGTGGGCCTCGTCGCTCGTTCTGCCCAACTACTTTGTCGTGGGAATACTGCTGCTGTGGCTGCTGGCCTTTGCGTCTGCCACACAAGACATCTGCATTGACGGCGTGTACATCACGTCGCTGGATGCAAAGGCGCAGGGCAAGTTCATGGGCCTTCAGGGCGCATTCTGGAACGCGGGCCGTATCTTCGCCACTGCGGTGGTGGTGGGGGTCGCCGGATACTTGCAAAAGAAAGGCATGGATCCCAGGGGCGCGTGGGGCATTGCCTTGTCGGTGAGTATGGGTGCCATGGCGCTGCTGGCGGTCTACCACTATTTCGTTTTACCACCCGGCTCCGTTGCGGAGCGCCCCAAGAATGCCGTGGCGGTTGTCGGCACCTTCAAGAACCAGTTTCTTGATTTCATCAAAAAGCCACATTTGCTGGGGATGCTGATGTTTGTATTCCTGTTCCGCATGGGGGAAGGGTTTTTGCTGCTGGAGGCACCACTCTTTATGCAGGGTTCTGTGGCCAACGGTGGCCTGGGGATGTGCGCGACGAATGCGATCAGCGCGGCCTGCCCGCACCTGCTGGAAGACAAGGCGCTCATCGATGGCCTTATCAGCACCATCGTAAGCCTTGCCTTTGGCCTGCTGGGTGGCCTATTTGCCGGCAAGTACGGTCTTACGCGCACAACGCTGGTGTTCATGGCCGTGTGCCTCAACTTGCCACACATCACGTTCTACATTCTGAGCTGCTTGGTGTCCCCTGGTGCACCGGTTTCTTTGCCGGTCATTGCAACCCTGGTGACGATTGAAAAGGCGGGTTACGCCTTTGGCTTTGTGGCCAATATGCTGTACATGATGCAGCAAATTTCGCCTGGCAAGTACCATATGACGCACTACGCCTATTGCACGGCCATCATGAACCTGGTGCTTATCCCCACGCAGATGGCGAGTGGCTATCTGGCGGACCATATGGGCTTTCAAACGTTCTTTTTGGTCGTGATGGCGGCCTCGATTCCTTCATTGCTGGGTGCCTGGTTCGCACCATTTCCGAACACGGTGGTTGGCGACACCAAGCTCGGCGCCGCGCGGCACTGACGCCAGACCCCGCACGGCGCCGCACCATGCATACCACGGAAGTCTTTCTGGTCGCGATGCTGATCATCTTCTCGGTACCCTACCTGATCTGGCGCGTCGCACAAACCGACTACTACGCGCCCTTGGTTGTGGTGCAAATCATTACCGGTATCTTGTTGGGGCCCGGCGTTTTGGGGACTGCCTTTCCTGATTACTACGCCTTTGTTTTCACTGGCCCCGTCATACATTCGCTCAACGGACTAGCTTGGTGGGCGGTCATGGTATTCGTGATGGTCGCCGGCATCGAGTTGGACCTGGGCCAAGCCTGGGCGCATCGGCGCGAGAGCAGCATTACCGCAAGCCTGGCATTGGGTACGCCTTTGCTGTTTGGCTGCGCAGCGGCGTTGAGCATGCTCCTATTTGACGGATGGATGGGGTCGGGCGCTCAGCCGTGGCAGTTCGTGGTGGGTGTAGGCATGGCGTGCGCGGTCACAGCGCTACCCATTCTGATACTGCTGATGGAGCGGCTGGATGTTTTGCGCCACCCACTGGGTCAGCGTGTCTTGCGCTACGCCAGTTTGGACGACATTGCAATTTGGGGGGTGCTGGCCGTAATCCTGCTGGACTGGACGCGAATGGGGCGGCAACTGGGATTTCTAGTCGTATTTGCCATGGCAACATGGCTGTTTCGCCGCATCATGTGCTGGTTGCAGGAGACCGATCGCTGGTACGTCAGCCTGATCTGGCTTGCGGCATGCAGCCTGGGTGCCGACTGGGCGGGGCTGCATTTCATGGTAGGTGCGTTCTTGGCGGGAGCCATCATGGACAAGCATTGGTTCAATGAGGTCAAGTTGGACATGATGCGCCACCACATACTCATGGTAGCTATGCCCGTATTCTTTTTGAGTACCGGTCTACGCACCAATTGGGCCGTTGGGGGCGCTGCCGTGTTTGGCGTTGCGGCCCTGTTGTTAGTGGCCTCTGTGAGCGGCAAGCTGGCGGGCACCCGCATAGCTGGCAAGATTTTGAAATGGGGCGAGGGCGAGGCTTCCATCATTGGTTGGCTGCTGCAAACCAAGGCACTAATCATGATCATCTTTGTCAACATTCTGCTGGACAAGAGCATCATCACCAACGAAACCTTCACTGCCCTGTTACTGATGGCGGTGGCCAGCACCATGCTTAGCATCCCGGTCGTGCAGCCCAAGCTGCAACGCCTGCAGTCGCTGGTTTTCAAGACCCACTAGGAAGCGGGCCCGTCGACGTGGATAATCATTCGCATGATCACCGTACACCACCTTGAAACCTCCCGTTCACAGCGCGTGCTGTGGTTGCTTGAAGAGCTGGGCTTGCCCTACGAGATCAAGCGCTATCAGCGCGATCCCAAAACCCGGCTGGCACCAGCCGCTCTTAAAGCGGTGCACCCACTGGGCAAGTCTCCGGTGATCACCGATGGCGGCGAGACCATTGCAGAGTCGGGCGCCATTCTGGAATACATTGTGGAGCGTTACGGTGCGCAAGCCAAGGACGAACTAGCCCATTTGCAGCCGACGCTGGGTAGCGCAGCTTACCGACAATCCCGCTTCTGGATGCACTACGCCGAAGGCTCACTGATGAATTGGCTGGTGATGAAGTTGGTCTTCATGACTATCCCCAAGCAGCCCATGCCTTTCTTCGTGAGGCCCATTGCGCGCGCCATCTGTGGCAATGTTCAGGCCAAGCTGATCGACCCCAACTTGGCCACCGCGCTGGCCTTCATCGAAGACCACTTGTCACACAACCCCTGGTTTGCAGGTGACACCATCAGCATTGCAGACTTCCAGATGAGTTTCGCGGTAGAGGCGGCGCTATCGCGCAGTGCCAACGCGGCGCAGTACGCCAAGCTGGCGGCCTATAGAGAGCGTATGGTGGCGCGCCCGGCCTACCAGCGGGCAATAGCCAAGGGTGGCCCGGTCGTGATGAGCTGATTTTCGCGGGTCACTCCAACAACAGGTTTTGCGCCAAATAGCTGTACACCGTCGACACGCGCCGCAGGTGGCGCGATTCGGTATGGGTCAGCAACCACAGCTCGGTCTGGCACTCTTCCAGCACATCGGTTAACGCAATCAAGTCGGCGCGCCGCTGCGCCAGAAAGAGCGGCAGTATGCCAATGCCCAATCCCTGGGCCACCAGTTCGGCCACGGTCAGTATGCTGTTGACCCGGTAGCGCGGAGCCACCTTGGGGAAATGTTTTTTACGCCACACCACGGACGGATGCTCGGGCAGTGCGTCGTCAGGTGCGATCCAGCTGGCCTGTGCCGCTACCGTATCGTCAAAACGTTTGATGCCGCTCCTCTTGCCCGCATACAAGGCCACCCGAATAGGGCCTATGTGTTTACCCACCAGGTGTTGGGGCGGGCGCTTGGTGGCACGCACCGCGATGTCAGCATCGCGCCGGGTCAGGCTGGCCAGTTCATTGCCCGCGTGTAGATCGAACTCCAGCAACGGGTGGCTGGCTTGCAGCACCTTGAGTGCGGGTGCCACCAAGCCATGCAATACCGTATCCGTCGTCGAGATACGGACCGAGCCCGAGACTTGCTCGGGCTGCAATTGCAGCACCGAGCGCGCTGCCTCCAATTGGGCTTCCATCTGCTCGCCGTGGCTCGCCAGTTGCTGCGCCAGTTCCAACGCCAGGTAGCCAGCGCGAGAGCGCTCGAACAGACGCTGGCCCAAACCCTTTTCCACTTTCTGAATGGTCCTGAACACCGTGGATGGGTCCAGCGACAGGCGCACACCGGCATCAGCTAGGGTACCGGTACGGGCCAACGCCAGCACAACCTGCAGATCAGTGGCGCTGAGTTTGTATTGCGTATTTGCATTCATTGTTTGCACCTGTGCCTATATTCATTGCAAATGCGAAATCCTACATTACATCCATCACTGACTTCTTGGAGCTTTGCAATGAACAAAACCTCTCTCCCGCACACGGTGCCAAAACATCTCATACTGGTCAGCCACCTGTTGTGCCCCTATGTGCAGCGCGCGTCGATAGTCCTGGCTGAGAAAGGCATCGCCTTTGATCGCGTCGACATTGATCTGGCGAATAAGCCGGACTGGTTTCTCAAAATTTCGCCATTGAGCAAAACACCGGTGCTGTTAGTGGATAGCCAGCCCATCTTCGAGTCCGCTGCCATCTGTGAATACCTGGAAGAAACCACGGTGGGCGCACTGCATCCGCGCGATCCGCTGGCGCGTGCGCAGCACAGGGGCTGGATGGAATTTGGCTCGGCCGTGCTCAATACCATCGCTGGTTTCTATGCTGCAACCGATGAGCAGCAGCTGGGCGCCAAGGCGGCTGAAATCGCGGCCAAATTCAGACAGGTAGAAGATGCACTTGCTGCGGGGCCCTTCTTCGCAGGTCAACACTTCTCCATGGTGGATGCGGTGTTTAGCCCCGTGTTCCGCTACTTCGATGCGTTCGAGACTTTGGGAGATTTCGGTTTTTTTGCCAGCACGCCCAAAGTGCGCGCTTGGCGGTCAGCCCTGGTGGTACGCCCTTCGGTGCGCGGCGCAGTTTGCGCCGACTACCCAGACCTGCTGCGCAAATTCTTGCTGGCCCGTCGGTCGGCGCTGTCCCGCCGCATGGCGGGCGCTGCCCACACCGCGCTAACCTGAGTAAGGCCGCCGCGCAATAATCCCGCATCCAGCAAGTCGCACCATGACAACCAACGGGACGGGATATGGCCGAAAAAGAGATCTATTACGAGATGCTGTGGGACTGTACCCAGTGCAACACCAAAGGGCTGCTGGGCGACTCGCACCGCCACTGCCCCACTTGCGGTGCGGCCCAAGACCCGACCAAACGCTATTTCCCCGAGCCCGGCCAAGAGGTTGAGGCACGCAATCACCAGTTTGTCGGTGCCGACTGGAGCTGCGCCTATTGCAGTTCACCCAACTCGGCTGCGGCCGCGCACTGCACCAATTGTGGAGCGGGTCAAGACGGCACCAAGCCGGTCGCAACCATTGTGGACGCTGCGGTATCAGCCCCGGCGCCCGTGTCTGCGCCGCCGCCTTCCAAGCCCCGTTCCGGCTGGTGGCGTTGGGCTTTGGCATTCATTGCCTTGACCGTAGTGACCCTGGGCGCGCTGTTCAGCAGCAAGCACGAAACGAGCGCTACGGTGGCCGGGCGGACTTGGCAACGCGAGATCCAGATTGAGCAATTTGGCCCAGTGTCCGACACTGCCTGGTGTGAGAGTGTGCCGGGCGATGCCTATGCCATCAGCCAAAGCCGAGAGCAGCGCTCTACCCGCCGCATACCGGACGGCCAGAGCTGCCACGACGAGCGCGTCGATAAAGGTGATGGTACTTTTGTAAAGCGCAGAGAGTGCACGCCGCGCTACCGCGAGGAACCGGTCTACGACAACCGCTGCCGCTTTCAGGTCAACCGCTGGCGTGGCTACCGCACGGTCAAGACCGGTCCAGAGACAGCGGCTGCACCGATGTGGCCTAGCTTAGGCAATATTGGCAACGCAAGCAGCCTGGTCAACGCCATGGGCGCTGAGCGTGCAGGCCCGCGGCGCGAGAGTTATGTTCTTCAGTTGCAATCCGGCGGCAAGGTCTGGACCTGCGACGTGCCGGAAAGCGTGTGGAACAAGTACCAACAAGGTGCCACAGCGCCGATTGAGGTGCGCACGGTCGGCGGAGCGGACTGTTCCAGCCTGAAGTGACGTGCTCGCACTGGCCAGGGTGCGATACTTGCGCAGATGTTTTTGCGCTACCCGTTTTCCATGTTTCGGTCGTTGATTGACGACTACCAGCGACACCTGACACCCCAGCTTCAACGCATGGCGCGCGGCCATGCGGCACCCGGCGTGCACAACATAGACCCCGCCTTAGAGGCTATGGAAAAGAAGCACGGCCGGGGCCTGTTGAATCTCGACACAGGGCATGGGTCCTGGCCTTTCATCCGCAGCCTATTGCGCTGCACGCGACCCCATTTGTGGCGCACGTTGGTCTACATGGTCATTTCCACCATGGCTGCCGCGGCGCCTGCGCTGTTGATCGAACAGGTCATGACCGGTTTCGACGCGATCAAAGCGGCGCCTTGGTTGCCCGAGCACGTTGCACTGCTGCTGGCGCTTCCGCTGGTCATCTATGTCACCAATGTCACTTTCATTCGCTACCTGAAGGCTTTCTCGCAAGCCCATCTGCTGCAACGCAGTGCGCTGATGCAGGCCTTTGCCCAGAAGTGGTTCCGGTTGGATCCCCGTGTGCGCCACGAGCTACCCCAAGGCAACACACAAAATTTGATGCACGTGGATGTGCCGGCAGTCAGCCACTGTGTAGAGCGCATCGTCGACGCGGGCATGGTCGTGGCCCACATCGGCATAGCGGCCATTCTGCTGTGGCGTTACCTGGGAGTGACCGCGTTGATGGGTCTAGGTCTGATGGCCTTGAGTGTGCCGGTGTTGAAGTACATCGTGCGCGAAACAGCGCAACGCCAGACCGACTTGCTGCAAGCCCGCGACCAGCGGCTCGACTTGCTGTCGCAAATCCTGTCCGCCATCAAAGTCATCAAGCTCTCGGGTTGGTCCGACATTTTTCTCGGGCGCACGCGGCGTGCTCGCAGCGCCGAGGTGGATCGCCTGATCTCAGTGATGCTGCTACAGACCCGCTCGTCGCTGGTGTTCTCGTGCACCGGGCTGGTGGTGGCCACCGCTACCTATGGTCTCTATATCTGGCGCGGTGGCGAATTGAACGCGGCCATGCTGCTGCCCACGCTGCTGATCTTCCAGGGGCTGGAGTTTCCGTTTGTGGTGCTGAGCGATGTGGCTGGAATCTTGGCGCAGACCGATGTGTCGGCCAAGCGCCTGTTGGCGTACTTCAACCTCAAAGATGCCGAGCCACACGCGCCCGCAGCAGACGGACCGGTCAGCCTGCATATTGACGATCTGAATTTTGGCGCCGTGCAAGACCAGCCGATCTTGCGCAATATCGCGCTGGACCTGCAGGCGGGTCAGAGCCTGGCTATCGTAGGCCCAGTGGGCGCCGGCAAGACCGTGCTGCTGCGGTTACTGCTGTCTGAATATGCGCCCAGCGCAGGGGTTGTCCAATGGAGCGGCAACCCGCAGTTTGCCTATTGCCCGCAAGAGACGTTCATTGCCAGTGGCACGCTGCGCGACAACCTTACGCTGTATGGCGAAGGCGATCACCTCAGTGACGCACACATCCAGCGCGCGCTGCAGTTGGCCAGTCTATCGCAAGAAGTCAACCAATGGCCCGGCGGCTTGGACACCGAGATTGGCGAGCGCGGGCTCAACCTGTCAGGCGGGCAAAAGCAGCGCGTGTCGCTGGCGCGCGCGGTGCTGCACCCGGCCAATGTGGTGATTCTGGATGACCCGCTGTCAGCGCTCGACGTCGATACCGAGCGGCGCATTGCAGACGACCTGCTGTTTGGCGCGTGGAAGGACCGGCTACGCATCTGCGTGACCCACCGCCTGGCTCACCTGGACAAGTTCGACCGTATTTTGTTCCTTGATTCCGACGGGCGCGGAGAGTTCGGCACGCTGGGCCAATTGCGCGCAACCAATCCGCGTTTCTCCAACTTCATGCGCATCGAACTGGAAGGCCATGCAGACCACGCTTCCGTGTTGAAGCACCTGGGCGGCACAGCACAGTCGGTATCCGAAAAAGAAGAAACGCTGACCACGCTGGAGGGCCAAGCTGTGGGCAAGGTGCGCGCAGCCGTGTGGAAAAACCTGCTGCTGACTCTGGGCGAGAGCGGCTGGATGGGCCATGCCGTTTGGGGCGCCGTGCTGGTGTTGGGGCTGATGTTTCTGGCCAGTGCATTGCCCATATCGCAGCAGGTTTTGATGTCGCGTATGGACGGCACACACGCCATCAGCCCCTTGCAATTCTTCATCGCGTTTGCGCTCCTCACGCTGGTCATCCTCGGTGTCAGCTATATGGCACAGGCCACCTTCCGCCGCGCTTGCGCCCACACCGCACAGAAGGCACACGACAACATGCTGACCGGCGTGATGCAGTCGCCGTTGCGGTTTTTCGAGACCACGCCGTCGGGGCGCATGATGAACCGCTTTTCGGCCGACATCCAGCAGTTGGATGTCGAATTGGCCAGCCGAGGCTTTCGCTTCACGCAAGGCGGCACGACGGCGCTGGCCTGCGCGCTGGGTGTGATGGGTGTGACCGCGCTGGCCGCCCTGCCCTTCACCATCGCCACCTATGTGTCGATAAGGGTGTCGCGCCTGTATGGCTTGGCCGTGCGGGAGAACGCACGCATGTCGTCCGTGGTGCGCTCGCCGGTTTTCTCGCTGTTCAATGACGGCCTGCGTGGCCACTCGACGTTGCGAGCCTTTGGCCGCGAGGCCAACCTGGTCGAGCGCTTTGACCGTGCCAACCGGCTGCGGCTCAACACTGAAATGCGCGGCTGGAACCTGGCCTTTTGGCTGGGCATGCGGTTGACCATCGTCTCTTGCGTGCTGATGTGTTGCCTGATTTTCCCTCTCTTCTGGTTAGGTCCCCGGTCGTGGATTCCAAGCCTCAGCGCGGGCACGGTCGGCTTGCTATTGGCACTGACTTTTGGTTTGCTGGAGCGCATTGACCGGCTGTGCCGCGACTTCTTTGCCCTGGCTACCGTGCTGGTGCCATGGGAGCGCTGCCAACAATGGGCAGAATTACCCTCAGAAGAAGGCAGTGCCACGCCCGCAGCCGTAGCACCCGACACGATCCCCGCCGACTGGCCCAGCGCGGGGCACATTGAATTCCGCCAGGCCTGCCTGCGCTATGCGCCAGAATTGCCCCCGGTAGTGGAAGACGCCAGCTTCACAGTGGCCGCCCAAAGCCACGTGGCCTTGTTGGGTCGCACCGGTGCCGGCAAATCCACGGTGCTACTGGCCCTGCTGCGCACACTGAGTGTGGAGCGCGGCGACATCCTCATAGACAGCATCAGCATCCACGGCGTGCCCCACGCACGGCTGCGGCAAGCGATTGCCTATGTGCCGCAAGACCCCGTTCTATTTCTTGGGCCGCTGCGCGCATCCATCGATGTGACCGGCGAATACAGCGACGACGACATCCAGGCTGCGCTCACCCAGATCGGCTTGGCGGATTTTGTCGCCAACCTGCCCATGGGCCTAGCCACGCCGCTGGAAGAAGGCGGGCGCAACATCAGCGCGGGTCAGCGGCAATTGATATGCCTGGCGCGCGCCCTGCTATCAAAAGCGCGCATCGTGTTGATGGACGAGGCCACGGCCAGCGTCGATGTGGAAACTGACGAACTGATTCGTGGCGCGATCCAGAAGCATTTGCGCAGCACCACCATCTTGCTGATAGCCCACCGACCCAGCTCGCTGGCGTTGTGCGACCAATGGATCCATGTGGAGCATGGGCGCACCACCGTGGTCGACCGAACCGCTAGCGCCGCGTTCGCTTAAAAAGCGATGGTTGTAAGACGCTTGCATGACTTTACAAGGCGGGGCTTGAATCCCGCAACGATCAGGGCCATGATGCTTCAAGAACACTGATGGAGAATGGTCTATGGGCGTGATGAACAAACCCTTCACAAGTATGAGGCTTGCGGCGGTGCTTGCCGCGGCCACGGTGTTGAGCGGCTGCGCCGCCATCTCAACGATTGAGAGCGACGTACAAAGCTTTGCCCCCGCAACCACGCCGTTGCAGGCGGGTCCCTTCCGGTTCGAGCGGCTTCCATCCCAGGAGCAGGGGGCGGCCCAGGCCGCTTTGCTGGAAGGCATGGCGCAAGTAGCCTTGCAGAAGCGCGGTTTTGCTTTGAACGATGCTGGCGCCCGATACAGCGTGCAGATCGGTGCGGGCACGTCGGAGGCAGTGCAGGTTTTCCCAACCCCCTTCTTTGGGCGGCCGTTTTGGTACCCCTATGGCCAGCCCAGCCTGTGGCGTGGCCGAGCTTTCTACGCATCGCCCTGGCCAGACCGTGAGGTCTATGTGACCCGCGTGCGCTTGGAAATCCGCGACCTGACTACGGGCAGACTGGTGTACGAGAGTACGGCCACCAACGAGCAATCTTGGTTCAATGCCCGCGCGGTATTGCCCGCGCTGTTTGAAGCCGTCTTGGTTGACTTCCCCTCTCCACCTATGGGGGTGCGCAAGGTGGTCGTCAAACTGCCTGGTGCTTCGTAACTCCGGGGGTTGTGAAATCAAAAGCACAAAATATCAAAGGCGCGGAATCTGGGCCAGAACAATCAAGGCTTCAACTACTTTGGAGTCACCATGAACCAAGCATCTGCCCCTTCGCACGCTTTGCACCAGACCTGGGACACCTATACCGCCGCATGGAAGGCCAGCACCGATGCAGAAAAACAAGACTTGTTTGCGCAAAGCCTAGCCCCAGACTGTGAGTACAACGACCAGGGCAAGCAGGTGGCCGTGACTGGCTTCTTCGCAACGGCATAACCCACATTGCCCAACAGACGGACACACACCACCGTGCACTACCTCAAACGCGTTCAGCAAGGTGTAGATTTCATGGAGTCCCACTTGCACACAGAGATCGCGCTGTTGCCGCAGGCTACGAGACCCAAGAGAGCTTTACGCGCGCCTTCAAGGCCTGCTTTGGGATCACGCCGGGCCAGTACCGCAGCTTTGGCAGCCGGTCCTTGTTTGTGAAGAAGGTCGTGCTGGACATCGACTACCTGCGCCACATCCACCGCAATGTGTCACTGCTGCCAGAACTGTACGCACAACACGCAAAGTTCGGCCACCAAGGTCCGGCACAGGGCATAGACAACACGGTCAACTACATCTACTCCACTTGGCTGCTGTCATCAGGCACCGCGCACAGCGGGGGTGTGGACCTGGGGGTGTATGGGGCGCGCTACCACCCCACATCCGATGCATCGCTGATGCACTATGCCATTCCGATTGAGTAGCTGCATCCGCACGCCTTGCCACCGGTACGCCTGACTGTTCGCCAGCTGGGAAGCTCAGAAATTTGGGGGCTTGGCGTTGATGCAGTAGCGAGTAGGAGGTCCTCAAGCGTCCTGCTGCAGACAGCGGCTTCCGTGTGGTCAACGTCCGATGCGCTGCGAAAGCCGACTTAGCCAAGGAGCTGAAGTAGTCAATTCAGACTGCCGTCGGGCAAGTCAAGTTGTTGAAATCACGTGCTTCAGTCCGTGCTCTTCCAACAACCGGTTCAGATCGTGGCAAGCACGATCTACATTCGCTTGCACATCGAAGATCATTGCCATATGCGGGTTTTCGCGCATGACCTAGTCGAAAATACGGGTGGTATGGAGAATATGTTGCCGAAAGAGCAATGCAGCCTTCAAAACCTGTTGCACTGAATGCAGCCAGGAATAAAAGTACCAAGGGCCGTCGCCATCTTCATACCCACGTATCGATAAACCAGAAGCGGAGGAGGCAGAAAGATGGTTGGAAATGATGGGGTTTTGAATTGCCTCAAGGATCCCCTCTTTGTGCGCGTGGTATCCCATAATGTTCTCGTCGGCCAAAACATCAGTGTTTGCAGCAGACCATTCAAATAGGCGACTGATAGCCAAGTTAGCCGTTTGAATGGCAGATTCGTCCAGAAGGAATCCGTAGTTAACAATATATTTTGATCCAGATTTTTCGTCTTCGCCGTCCGCAAAAATCGGGATGATCTTAAACGTTGGTGTCCGAATGCCTGCTAAGAAACCCAAGCCTTCAATTTTTGCCAATCGAAAAACACGATCAGCCATTTCCATAGCCCACGCCCCGCGGCTACGCATGTAGGTGGATGGCAAAATTATCTGCTGCTGAAACGCAGGCAATGAGTTATAGATTTCTAGATTAACGCGGCATTTTGGGATATCGTTTTCATGCATTTCGCTTACGTGAAAGTAGGAGGTGCCATCGACAGTTGCGGTAGTAGCAGAATAAGAGGTGGACATGCTGAATCTGTGATCTCAGAATTGGAAGTGTTGGTGACACTCGAAAGTTGTTGCGGCGATATGAGGGGGGTGCGAACAAGCCTGCGGCCTTTTACGCTCCCCGTCCCAATTAAGCCCCGTCCCTTCAGTGTTTCGGCTTAAAGCACTTGCGTGCCGCGATGGAGTGGTTAGTTTTTTCATAAACTTATTGCGATATTGGAGTTACGGCTATCGTAACTGTAGGTACCGACCTTGCATTGCCATTTGAATTGCTTTCGCCAAGCGAATGACTGCTGAGAGGCAGCCTTGCGATTGTCTGGTAACTGCCACAACCTGCCCGACGATTCTCTTGGCAGGTGCCAGCTTTTGTTCCAGTTCAGGCTCCTACAAACACATTCACTAACCATAGACAAACACCTTTGCTATTACTAATATAGCGCAATAGCCATATTCCACAAGGGCTAAGGGCCAACTTTATCGCAAAGTCTTTAAATATTGCCAAATAAAACCCAATATAGGTATATATGCTGCATGTAGCCTTGGATGGCACATCTGCTCTGTCAACTGGCGGGTCCACGGGCTGACACAGGACCACCGATGCGGCGCACCGTGCGCGGTGGTCAAATACACGCCATGGACCTTATCTTCTTGGGCACTTCCTCCGGCACCCCCACCAAACAACGCAATGTGACAGGCTTGGCCCTGGCCGCAGACAGCGGCAAGGCGTGGTATCTGGTGGATTGTGGCGAAGCTACGCAGCACCAACTTTTGCACACACCGCTGTCGTTGAACGGGCTGCGGGCCATCTTCATCACCCCATGTGCACGGCGACCATTGCTACGGATTGCCGGGTCTGCTGGCCAGCGCGGCCATGGCGGGCCGCAAGGACCCGCTGCCCATTGTTGCGCCCAAGGGGATTGAAGCCTGGATCAGAGCCACATTGGAGTTGACGGCCGTGTTCTTGCCATTCGCACTGGAGTTCATCCCCACGGAAAGCTTCGACGTTTGGCAGGACGGCCAATGGTCGGTTGCCAGCGTGCCCCTGTCACACCGCGTGCCCTCGTATGCCTACAGCTTCACCGAATTGAGCGTGGAAGCGCAGTTGGATACCGCCAGGCTCAGCGCCGAGCAGATTCCGCAAGGTGCCTTGTGGGGGCGTTTGAAAAAGGGCGAAGACGTGTTCCACGCAGGGCATACCCTGCGCAGTGCGGACTACCTGTCCTACCCCCACCCCGCCCGCAAGATCGTCGTCGGTGGCGACAACGACCAGCCCGCGCTGCTGGCTGCCTGCTGCAAGGGCGCCCAGGTACTGGTGCATGAGGCGACCTATACGCAAGAAGTGGCCGACAAGGTGGGCGCAAGCTTTGGGCACAGCTCGGCCGCCAGCGTCGCGGCCTTTGCCCAGTCTGCGGCGCTGCCGAATCTGGTGTTGACCCACTTCAGCGCCCGCTACCAGTCGGACCCTGCGCAGTCACCGTCTATCACCGATATCCAGTCGGAAGCTGCATCCCACTACAGCGGGCAGCTATTTTTGGCGCAGGACTTTGCGCGTTTGCGGCTGAGCCGCTCGGGCCAGTTGTCGCGCGTGGCGGAGTCGCCGCGTGTTGCTCGCCATTAACGACCGTAGCTTGAAGATCTGACCGCTGAGCGCTATGAAAAAAAGAGCGGGTTACGCATATTCCACGAGGGCTAGAGCTCACTTGCGTCTTTGGAAACGTGGGGCTCAATAGCCACCAGCAAGTCGCAGCGGTTGGCTACCTGCATGCGGTAGGCCATCACCTTGAAGGTGTCTAGCACCCAGGCTGCGGAGCCATTTTGGTCTGCATCCAGGTTGACGCCGCCTGCGTTTCCATATTGGGCCGACAAACTGGCCACCAGGCTGGCATAGGAGCCCTGGCATTGGGACTCGGGCGTACGCTGGCGCTTTTCTATGCGTTCCAGCACTCGTCTGCGAAAGAAGAACGTCACCTCGGTAGGGGCCTGGCCGGTGTCAACCAAGTCCAATGCAAACAGCCCCCGCGATCCGCGCGGGCCGAGCGAGGGTTTGTACACTCTTCGGGCATCAGGCAAGGCGCTGATCACGTCTTGCTCCGACAAGCCCAGCAAACGCTCATCCACTGCGGTTTGTGCACAGGCACCGAATGCGGACAGCAGCAGCGCAAAGCAAAAGCTGGTGCGCGGCCGCTGGATACTGCTAAAAAATCCCATCCCCTATTTTAGGATCGACCCCTTACTTGGCCGGATAGGCCATGTCGGCACGGCGGTTCTCGGCATGGGCGGCTTCATCGTGGCCGCTGGCCTTGGGTTTTTCCTTGCCGAAGCTGACCGCTTCCAACTGCGTGTCCCGGACGCCATAAATCTTCAGGGCCTTGACCACGGCTTGCGCACGCTTCTGCCCCAGGGCTAGGTTGTACTCGCTGCCGCCCTGCTCGTCGGTATTGCCCTCGACGCGGATGCTGACCTCGGCATGCGCGGCCAGGTACTTGCCATGCAGTTCCAGCACCGACGTGTACTCTGGCTTCACAACGTATTGGTCGAAGTCAAAGTAGACGCTGCGTTTTTGGTACAGGGGACTCTTGGGGTCCAGGTAGGGGACTACCGGGGTAGTGACCACCGGCGTCACTTTCGACATGGGTTGCTGCGTCTGGGTCACGGCAGCTTTGGCCGGTTCCGAAGGGGCCACCGGAGTAACGGGCGTGCTGCTGCAGGCACCCAGCAAGATGGTCGTCGCGGTGGCCGCGATCAAGGCCAGTCGGTTGGGGAATTTCATGGTGTTGCTCCTAGGAATTGTTGGGTATCAGTTGGATAGTGAAATGGCATGGCAGGTCTACGCTCTGGATTGTTCCTGGGCAGACTTAGGTGAAACTTAAACTGTGCGACCAGGGTGTAAAGCCCGGATACAAGAGGCCAAGAAACGCCTCTAGGTGGGCAAAATAGGCCATGCCCCGGCCGATTGGCCAATACCCTATGGGAATTTTTGATGCGCTTACTGTTGGTTGAAGACGATCCCATGATTGGCGAGTCCGTGCTGGATTTGTTGCGCGCCGATGGCTATGCGGTGGACTGGGTAAAAGACGGGGAGATGGCCGATGCCACGCTAGACACGGAGTCCTATGACCTGGTTCTGCTGGACCTGGGCCTGCCCAACCGCGATGGCTTGGCAGTGCTGCGCAGACTTCGGGCCCGCAAAGATAGGACGCCAGTGCTGATCGCCACCGCACGCGATGCCCTGGAACAACGCGTGCATGGACTGGACGTGGGTGCAGACGACTACATCATCAAACCTTATGAAATCGACGAACTGCTGGCCCGCATCCGCGCGCTGATTCGCAGAGCATCGGGTCGCGCCGAGCCGGTCTACGAACACCTGGGGGTCAGCATCGACCCTGTGACCCGTGAGGTGGTGGTAAACGGCCAGCCTGTGACCCTGATGGCCCGTGAATGGGCCATCCTGGAGCAACTGCTGGCAAGGCCAGGCGTGGTGCTGTCACGCAAGCAGTTGGAAGACAAGCTCTACAGCTGGAAAGACGAGGTCAGCAGCAATGCGGTAGAGGTCTACATCCATGGCTTGCGCAAGAAGCTGGGCGCCCACCTGATACAGAATGTGCGCGGCGTGGGCTATACGGTGCCCAAGGTGGGCGCATGACGGCGAAGGCTCCCAACCGGACCGGCGGGCATTCGCTGCGCACACGTTTGCTGCTCCTACTGTTCGGTGTGGTGGTGCTTACCGCCGCCGTGCAAGCCTTTGTCGCCTATCGCACGTCTTTGGACCAGACCATTGAAATCTTTGACTACCAGATGGAGCAGATGGCGCTGTCGCTGCGCAAAGGCCTGCCCATAGGTGGCTACCTGGCCAACAGTTTCAAAGATGACACCGACACCAGCTTCGAGTTTCTGATCCTGGTGACCGACGCGAAGGGCAAGACACTCTTCCAGTCATCGCCCAGCGCCAATTTGCCACTGAATGCCGAGCCCGGGTTCTCCAGGTACGAGGCGGATGGCAAGAACTACCGGCTGTTTTCGTTGCAGTCTGGCGACCAGCTCATCCAGGTGGCGCAAGACCGCTCGGGCAGACGGGGCCTGGCCCGCAAGCTGGCGCTGAAAGCCGTCAGCCCCATTGTGGTGATGGTCCCGCTGCTGATTTTTTTGGTGTGGTGGGTGGTCAGTGCGTCGCTGGCACCGGCGGACCGCGTGCGCCGCCAGCTTTCACTGCGGCGTGCCGACGAATTGACCGAGGTGGACGAAGAGGGATTGCCGGCCGAGATCTTCCCACTGGTGCACGAGCTCAATCTGCTGTTAGACCGGGTGCGCAATGCTTTTGCCGCACAGAAGAATTTCATCGCCGACGCAGCCCATGAGCTGCGTTCACCGCTGTCGGCATTGAAGCTTCAGGTGGAGGGCCTGCGCCGGGCGACCGATGCCTCCGCGCGCGAGGTGGCGATAACCCGTCTGGCGTCTGGTATCGACCGTGCCACCCGCCTGGTGGAGCAACTCCTGGTGCTGGCACGGCAGCAAACCGGTCCCGTCGATCTGGCGGTCAAAGAGCCGGTGCACCTGGCGGCCATGGTGCAAAGCATTGTGGGTGACCTCTGGGAATCGGCCCACGCACGCCGTATCGACATAGGCTTGGTAGAAGCGCAAGACGGTGTGATCATGGGGCAGAACGACGCGCTGAACATTCTGGTGCGCAACCTGCTGGACAACGCGATCAAGTACACGCCTGAGGGCGGCACGGTCAATGTCTCGGTCGTGCAGGATGCAGACTCTGTGCGGCTCACGGTGGAGGACAGTGGCCCCGGCGTTCCGCTCGCGGATCGGGCACGCCTCTTCGACCGCTTCTACCGGATTGCCGGACCCCAACAGGGTGTCAGTGGCAGCGGCCTGGGCCTGGCCATCGTCAAGACGATTGCGGACATGCACGCCGCCAAGCTCCACGTCGACCAATCTCAATCCCTGGGGGGATTTAGGGTCACCACCACCTTCGAGCTGCACAGCCAGGACTACGGCGTTGGGCGCTCTGGCCCCTGAGTGCCCAGGGCGCGGGCAGATAGATAGGCGTAGATGTCCACGATATGGGCGTTCACACGGGGCTCGCTCTGCCACGCAGGCATGCTGAGCATGTACGCCTTGCGTTGCACCAGATCGTCCACCAGCGCGTCACCAGCGGCGACATCGGGCTTGGTCACACCCAATTGCGCACTCCAGTCATACCGTTTGAGCACCAGGTTGACAAATTGGCGCGGGCCCATGTCCCGCACGCGGGGCAACAGATCCGGCGCACCGGCCGTGCCGCTGCCCGCAGGGCCATGGCATGCCGCGCACTTGTCCTGAAAAACGCGCCAGCCGGCATAGACCGAACCGGGTGGGTGTGCTTGCTGCTTCAGGGCCTGGGATGGCTGGGTGTTTTGCACTTCAACGGCGCACCCCGCCACCAGCACGCTGGATGCTAGAGCAGCGCCAAGCAGAACGACAGATAAGCGCGAAGGCCTGCGTGCAGGCATGGGCGCGGCGATATAACGCGAAAGTATCGGCATCCAATCCCCTTTTTTGATTGCATGGATGGCGACCGCGCCGTAGCGCAGTTGCCGCAGCACCATTGTGGGCAGTGGACCGGGCGGTTGACTTGACGCAGATCAACACACGGCACGTCGGCCATGCCGAAATCGCAACCGGCTAGCGCGGCACAAACGCAAGTTGCTGCGCCACAAAGCCCTGGAAAGCCAGCAACAGGGGTTTGAATCTTTCCGCGTCATGCTCCACCTGCGCCAATGCAGCGCAGGTGGCCTCCAGTGTGGAGAGTTGCCCCGGCTTGTGGGCCTTGCGAATGGTGTACAGCGAGGCCGGAACGGCGCCCAGCGACAGGCGGGGCAGTTGGCGCAGCGCGGGGCTTTCGTGCAGCATCTTGCGACTCTTACGCCACGTGGCGTCCAGCACAACCAGTCGAACTTGCGTCGGGTTGTGGAGCAAAGCCGTGTCAGCCACCGGCGCCGGATCGTGTGCGGTCTGCGGGTAGAGCAACACGGTGTACTTTAGGGGGTGCGTTGCCAACTGCAAGCTGGCTTCGTCAAACACCTCGCCCGTCAGCATGCGGCTGTTGGACAGACTCAGCTGCAACAACCGGGCGGTGTTCTTGGCGTGGTCCACTTCGAGCGGATGCTGCAGTATTAGCACCTCGGTCGCATGCGCCACCGGGGTGATCCAACGGCAAATACAGGCGGTCTGCGGCCTGCCACAGACCGCACAAAACTGGCGTCGTTTCATCGCGGTCTCCGTTGGACTGTTGAGCCCTGGGGTGTGGGCTGTGGGGTGTGGGACTCTACCCATAGTAGGATCAGGTCACACAGGAAACACACCTATGCCCCAACACGATTTCACCACACTGCATGCCGCACTGCAGTCCCAAGTAGACCGCCAGTTTCTGGCCGGTGTTTCCACCGCCTTGCTGCGTGGGCGCGACGTGGTAGACCGCTTTTGCTGTGGCCACGCCGACACCGAAGCCGACATTGCCTTGCGCGAGGATCATATCTTCAGGGTGTTCTCCAACACCAAGCTGGTGACCTCCTGCGCCGTCATGCTGCTGGTGGAAGACGGCAAGCTGCGCCTGGAGGACCCGATAGAGCGCCACATCCCCGAGCTGGGCAACCGCCGGGTACTGCGTGCCGGCGCCACCCATATCGACCAGACCGAGCCCGCCCAATCGTCCATCACGGTGCAGCATTTGATGACGCACACCTCGGGCCTGTCCTATGGTGCCTTTGACCCCGGTACCGTCCTGTTTGCTGCCTACAACAAGGCCGGCGTGCACACCCCCGGGAGCCCGACTGCCGGCATGGTCAAGGTGCTGGAGAATCTGCCGCTGTCCTTCCAGCCCGGCACGCAGTGGGAGTATTCCGTGGCCACGGACGTGCTGGGCTATCTGGTGGAAGTCGTATCGGGTGAGCGGCTGGGGGCCTTTTTTGCGCGGCGCATCTTTGGCCCATTGGGCATGGTGGACACTGATTTCTGGGTGCCAGAAGCCAAGCAGGCCCGCTTCGCTGCCTTGTACGGTGGCGTGGACCTGTTGGACCCCACCAAGCCAGGCCTGAAACGCATGGACGACAAACCCTACCCCGGTGCTTATCTGCGCAAGGCGGCGCGCGAGTCTGGCGGCGGGGGCCTGGTGTCCACATTGGACGACATGGTGCGCCTGATCCAATCCCTGATGCCCGGCGGGCCCACGCTGCTAAAGCCCGAGACAGTGGCATTGATGATCCGCAACCACCTGCCAGACGGGCTCAGCGTGAAGTTCCCCAACATGCCGACCAACCCAGGGCGTGGATTCGGACTGGGCTCGTCAGTGCTGATCCTGCCGGGTCGCTTTGACCCGCCACAGGCGGCTGACGAGGTCAGTTGGGGTGGCGTTGCCGGCACCGTGTGGTGGATCAATCCGCGTCTGAATATCGCCGGCGTCTTAATGACCCAACGCTACATGGGTTTTGGCAACCCGTACACCTTTGAATTCAAGCGACTGGCTTACCAAGCACTGGGGTTTTGATAGCCCCCCGCCACCGAACTGGAAATCCGGGACGCGTCACTGCAGTTTGTGCGCAAGCTCAGCGGCTTCAACGTGCCGTCCAAGGCCAACGAAGCAGCATTCGAGCAGGCCATCGAAGAAGTGGCCGCCGCGGCCCGCGTGCTGATCGCGTCGCTGGTCACCCACGCTGAACCGCGCAACCGCCAGGTCGAGGCCACCAAGGCGCGCGCCGCATCCCTGGCGCGGTTCGGCAATTAGCGTTTCTTCGCCTCCTCATCGGCCTTGTCTTTCTTTTCCTTGGCGGCGTGCTCGGACTGCTGCGGATGTGGGGACTCTGCCTGTGTCTGGTGCGGGTTTCCCACGGCCTTGGCTGCATGCGCTCTTGCGGCCTCCTGCCTCAGCGCGGCTGCCCTTGCCGCCTCAGCCCTGGCTGCATTGGCTCGGGCCGCATCATCGTGAGCCGCTCTGGATTTCTCTGCCTCGGCTCTTTGCACTGCAGCGGCCCGTGCAGCCCCTTCCTTGGCGGCAGCGTCTGTATGTGCAGCGGCCTCTCGTGCCGCTTTGGTTTTTTCAGCCTCGGCCCTTGCGGCAGCCGTGCGCTGTGCGTCAGCAGCCTTGGCTACTTCGTCGCGCATGGCTTTTGTTTTGTCGGCCTCCACTTTTTGCGCAGCAGCGACCCGCGCAGCTTCGTCTCGCGCCGCTTTGGTTTTGTCAACCTCGGCTCTTGCTGTAGCCGCCCGTTGTGCATCGGCGACTTTGACTGCTTCAGCTTTGCTTGCGTCTGCCTTTGTGGCCTCCACGCGGGCGGCCTCTGCTTTCAAATCAACCGCTTTCGCTGCAGCAGGGGGCGCGGACGCTCCCTTGACGATGTCGGGCTTGTGTTCGGCCGGAAGCTTGCCGCCACGCGCAGGGATTGGGGCGGGCAAGGCGCCAGGGGCCGGGGGGTTGACCGTTGACACCCACTGCACCTGGGGTGTAGTGGGCGTTGTGGCAACGGGAGGCTTAGGCTGCGCATGGCGTGGGCCGTCTATCGGTGCTCCCGGCTTTCCGGTCGACTGCGGACGTTCCGCAGCAAACGCTATGGGCGATGCCGGTGGTGCGGTGCGGACAATGACGTGGCGCGCGTGTTCCGGCGGTTTGGCGCTGGCTGCCGGAATGCCGCCCGGCACGCTTTGCGCCACCGGAAGCACGACGGCCATATGCTCTACCGAAGCACGCGCAGCAGCGTCTTTGGGCAGAGCCATGGCAGCCTTTGCCACAGATTGCGATTGCGCAAACGCCTGCGTGGGCACGGCTACTACCGCACCACGCACGCTTCGGTTCGCATAGATTACGTTGGTGATGTTTGTGACGTTCGTAATATGCGTGTTGTAGACGTTGGTAATGACAGTCGGCGCGATGACTGCGTTGCTGCGGTTGATATGTTCAAAATAACGCGGGCTGACTTGGTAGGCCGGCCGGTAGACCTCGCGGGGGGCCAGCGGAAACCAGCCGACAGCACCCATTCCTGCTGCTGTGCCTGCGCCCGCCAAGCCCCTTCCCCCCACGAACACCACTAGCGCGGGCGCATACACCGCCCGTTCGCGCAGCGGTCCGGGCACCCAGGCCCAAATTCCACGGATGTTGGCCCACCGGCCATAGTGCGAGACGGCGTAACCCCACGGTGCGGCATCGACCCAGGTCCAGCCCCAAGGGGCTATCCAGGTCCAATGTCCGTCGCTATAAGGCGTCCAGCCTGTGCGTACGCGTTGGGGTACCCAGACATAGCCATAACTGCCCTCGCTGCGCCAGGCGCCATCGACATCCAAGTCTTCATAACCCACGAGCTCGGGCGACACATAGCGGGCGGCCACGGACATAGTGGTGCGATGGTCACGCGCATAGGCCCAACGATCCAGTTCGTCGTCCGCGTGTGGCAGCAAACTTTCATAGTCTGACAAGCCCGTGCCGAAGAAGCGGTAGCTTTGCCCTTCACCCACGGAATAGGATGCACCGTCACCATAGAGTTCGGCCTCTCCATTGCGCACAGCCACCTCGGTCGCGTCGCCGTTGCGGCCCACATCCAGGCGGTAGTCACCCGGGCGGTGCAGTGTCATAGCGAGATTGGGTGTGTCCACTTCCAGAATCTGGCTCGGATCGATAGAGCGCACATGCACTTTCAATGTGCCTTGGACCAATTGGATTTGGGTAATGTTGTCGTCCACATTGAGCAGGGTTACGCTGGTGTTTGCACCCAGGCGGATCGCCGCGCCGCCGATCTGAAGTTCGGCGCGCGACCTTGCATCCACCCACAATTGGTCACCCGTTGTCAGCGGCCGATTGACCGTGGCTTGCACCCAACTATTGGGCTCGCCCGCCGGTGCGAAGCTGATCTGGCCTTGGGCATAACCGAGTCGCGCAACCCGCATCGGCGGATCCGCATGGGCCCAGCCACCGAGCAACAAAACCCCCAGTCCCAGGGTGAGTGTGGCGAATTTGCCGCGAATGAATTGGATTGGCATATCGATTCCTTAGGCATACGCGATGGTTGCGCACGCAGTGTGCAAAACTACAACGCATAGGCTTTGTATTTGGATGGCGACGCTTACCTTGTGTTTCAAATGCAAAGGAGGCTTACCAACCGGCGCACCACGTCAAATATCTTCGACCGATTGAAGATAGACATCTGTTCGATGGCGTACGCAGGCTGCCCATGCGCTACAGTTCCATCCACAACCACGGAGATTGCCCATGTACCCCGACACAATGAAACACAAAGCCAGCCTGTGGGACGGCGAGGTTGGCAGCTCGCACCACATCACGGATGTGCACTGGGAGGGCGACTTCACACAACAAGAGTTGGCCGATGTTGCAGACCAGGTATCGGCAAACTGGCGCACCATCGACCTTGAGCTGGACCCAGCCCACCCCAAGCACGGCAACACTTACCGACTCAGCAAAGCAATTTGGCCCAGCCTAGAAGACGAAGCTTTCGCGCTAAGCGTGCTCGAAGCAGAAGACGAGCTTGAAGGCCACCACGTGTGGGTGCACTGCTGCCGGCACGTTGACGACGCTGCGGGTGAGTTGGAAGATGCGACGGGCCGCACCTATCGTCAACTTTTCAATACCATCATGTTTTGCGTGGAGTTCTCGTCATTCGACGATATCGCCGGGCAGTGCGACGAACATTTTGGCCCGGACGGGTGGGATGAATACGAGTTGTATCTGGACGATGAACTGCCGCAGCCGGTTGCCACCTACGACTGAGACACAACCTCGCCCCATGCGCTCCCTGGGGAGGGAGCCGCGCACTCAATAAAATCCCACCCTTCGGCTGTAGCGCTCGGCGCGTTCAACGTCGTACAGCTCGGCGTCAAATTGCTCACCTTGAATGGCTCTGAGAACTTGACCGCCGGTGGGCATAGTGGAAGGGTCGACAAAACGTTGTGGGTCCCACAGATGCGAGCGCAGAAACGCCTTTGAACACTGCGTATAGGCCTCATCAACGTCAACCAGAATGCCCAATAGCGGCGATTTACCCTCGACCACACAGGAGCCGAGCAGATCAGCGTCAACGGTGATCGCCGCACGGCCATTCACGCGAAACGTGTCGGTGACTCCGGGCACGACGAAAAGCAATCCGACGTGCGGGTTCACCAGTATGTTGCGCAACGAGTCAGCAAGCCGGTTGCCCGGCCGTTCGGGAATGAGCAGGGTGCGGTCGTCAAGGATGCGCACGAACCCAGCGGGATCGCCGCGTGGGCTGAGGTCACAATTACCGGCAAGGTCACTGGTGGCGATGCAGACGAAAGGCGAGCGCTCGATGAACAAACGAGTCATAAAATTCAGGCGACTGCTGACTTTGGTGCATGTCAACTCTGCCGGCTCACCGATGAGCGCACGCAATTGCGCCTCGGTGGTGATGATCTGGGACGACGAGCAATGGGGATTTGAAGAGGCGGTCATCGGGGCCTTTAGTGACTAGCAGATGCGGCACCATTGTAAAGTTCTGGCGCGGCCCATTCGGCTTGGCGCGACTGCTTCGTGCCAACCAGCCGGTGCAAATCACATGGCTCGCCTATCATCGCCATTGGAGTTGTTTCGGAATTGCGCTGATTCTCGCCCAGGGGTTGAGCGGGCCGACTACAGAGACACAACTCTTTCGCGTATGCGCTACCGGCAGATGGGGCCAGCGCTGAATGACTTTTATGACCTTAATGACCCACGACACCGCACCACTCCGATCCGATAGTCCCAACGTCTTGCAAGGTCCACTGCGCCCGGAACTGATTCGCAACGAGGTATTGGCCGATATTTTTGAAACCACAGCGGCACGCCTTCCTAACCAGCCGGCGCTGGTCTTTGGCGACCGGCACCTGAGCTATGACGCGCTGAACGCACAGGCAGATTTGGTCGCATCACACCTGCTCGCCGCCGGCGTCGGTCCAGGCCGCATCGTGGGTCTCTGGTTGCCCCGTGGCATTGATTTGTTGGTAGCGCAACTGGGCATTGCCAAAACCGGCGCTGCCTGGCTGCCCTTCGATGCCGACACTCCTACAGAACGTTTATCCGTGTGCTTGGAAGACGCCAACGCGCTCGGTCTGGTCAGCAGCCAGTCCCACATGGCAGGTTTCACGCCCGGGTGCAGCGTGTGGACCACGGAGCAACTGCTGGCGCCTTGCCGACCGTTGCGACGCCAGCGGGTTTTACCCTCGCACCCCGCGTATGTGATCTACACATCCGGATCCACCGGAAAGCCCAAAGGAATCGAGATCAGCCAGGGCAGCATCTGCCATTTCTTGCGCAGTGAAAACTCTCAACTCGGTGTTCGTGAGAGCGATCGGGTGTACCAGGGATTCTCGGCGGCGTTTGACATGTCGTTCGAAGAAATCTGGA
Source organism: Burkholderiales bacterium (assembly GCA_038317285.1). Lineage (GTDB taxonomy): Bacteria > Pseudomonadota > Gammaproteobacteria > Burkholderiales > Burkholderiaceae_C > Allorhodoferax. The sequence goes on from JBBQBG010000011.1 coordinate 24,759, forward strand.
TCAGTTACCTGGTCGGCGCCACGCTCTGGATTGCCCCCAAAGGGCTGGCCAGCGATCCCGAGCGCTTGCCCTTGGAGTTACAGGCGAATCAGATTACCGTTTTACACGCGGTACCTACGCTGCTTGCGCTGTTTGCCCAAGATGTCGCCAGCCTGCGCTTGATTAACCTGGGTGGCGAGATGTGCCCGCAATCATTGGTCGAACGCTGGGCCACACCCACACGACAGGTGTTCAACACTTACGGCCCCACCGAAGCGACCGTATCCGCCAGCCTGGCCACGTTACACCCTGGTGAGCTGGTCACCATCGGGCGGCCGCTGCCCAATTACGGCTTGCTGGTCATTCACACCGACATCGACAAAGGGTTGGTACTGATGCCGCGTGGTGAGATGGGCGAACTCTGTATCACCGGCCCTGGCGTAGCGGCGGGCTACCTGGGCCGCGCCGATTTGACGGCAGAAAAGTTTTTGACCAACCCCTGGAGCCAGCACCCGCATGATGGGCGCCTGTACCGCACCGGGGACTTGGCCCGCATTGATGAACACGGCCAAGTGCAGTGCCTGGGCCGCACCGATGACCAAGTGAAGATTCGGGGGTTTCGGGTTGAGCTGGGTGAAATCGAAGCCGCGCTTACCCAGCAAGAAGGCATTGGAACCGCAGCCGTGGTGCTGCGCCAAGAGGACGGCCTGGACCAACTGATTGCCTTTGTCGTCACCGAGGGTACCGCCCAGTTGCAGCACGCCGAATTGCGCAACGCCTTGGCGGCGACGTTGCCGACCTACATGGTGCCGGGGCATTTTGAACTGCTGGGTCAGATGCCACGCCTGCCCTCGGGCAAGATTGACCGCAATGCGCTCAAAGCACGCCCCTTGACGGCCGTGGTAGCAGACGCCGTCGCATCCGATACGCCCAAAAGCCCGGCCGAAGTAGCCCTGTTTGCAGCGCTGGCCAAGCTGTTTCCGGGTCAAGCGATTGTGCGTTCGGCCGATTTTTTCTCCACTCTGGGCGGGCATTCCCTGTTTGCTGCGCGCTTGGCATCTGCGCTGCGCACCGACCCACGCTTTGCCCACATCACCGTGCGCGACATCTACCAGCATCGCAGTGTTGGGCTGATTGCCCAGGCACTGGAGACGGGTGGCGGAGACAGTGAAACGGTATCCATTAACTGGGCCGTGCCCTCCGCGCTCAAACGTTGGACCTGCGGTGTAGCACAGGCAGCAGCAGTGCCTTTCTTGGTAGCCTTGCGCATGGGACAGTGGCTTGCGCCGTTTTTTACTTACCACTTCTTCACTGGCGATCCGGACGATTCGATCCGGACAGCGGTGGGTGCCTCGGTCGTGGCGTTCCTCGCCTCCACATTGCTGGAATTTGCCATTGCCATCGCCGGCAAGTGGCTCATCGCCGGGCGGATCAAAGCGGGACGCTACCCCCTGTGGGGCTTGACTTATTACCGTTGGTGGCTGGCAGACCGGCTGGTAGAGGCGGCCCCCACCTATCTGCTGAGTGGTTCGTCACTCTACACCTGGTGGCTGCGCGGTCTGGGTGCGAAGATTGGGCAAGACGTCATGATTGGATCCATCACCCTGCGCGCACCCGATCTGCTCACGATTGGAGACGGTGCGAGCGTGGGCAACGCTGCCAACTTCGAGAACGCCCGCGTGCAGCATGGTGAACTGCATCTGGGCGCCATCAACATACGAGCCAACGCCTGCGTTGGCTCGTATGCCGTTCTGGAGGGCAACACGACTGTGGCGGCCTATGGGCATTTGGAAGGTCAATCGGCTCTGGCCGACGGCGAGACCGTCCCTGAAGCACGGGTGTGGGGCGGGTCACCGGCGCGTGACATCGGGCCGTTTGACCCTGCTTCCAACCGACAGCGCCCTGCACTATCGGGCACCCGCGCAGCATTGGAGGGGGTCTATTTTGTGCTCGGTGCTTCGCTGATCACCACGCTTTTCTTCTTGCCGGTGTTCCCCAGTTTCATCCTGATTGATTGGGTGGATGACAACGTGTCTTTGCCGCTGTTGACGGGGTCGAATGTGGCAACACAGTTGGCGCGCTATTTCATTTTTGCCTTTCCCGCAGCGGGCGTGTTGATTGTTTTCACTGCCCTGCTATCGGCTGGCATCAGGTGGACCGTCTTGCCCCGATTGAAGCCTGGAAGCTGGCCGGTGCATAGCGCCCTGTATTGCAAAAAATGGCTTGTCAACCAGATACAGGAGTCCAGCTTGCATGTATTGCACGGGGTTTATGCCACTGTTTTCGCTCCCCACTGGTATCGCCTGCTTGGCGCCAAGGTAGGACGCAATGCCGAAATATCGTCGGCCCTGGGCTTGGTGCCCGACATGCTGACCCTGGGCGATGAGACCTTCATTGCCGACGCAGTGATGCTGGGCGATGAGCATATTGACGGTGGCTGGATGACCATGCGCCCGACAGTCATTTCGCGGCGCAGCTTTGTGGGCAATGGATCGTATGTGCCCGACGGCACCACCCTGCCAGAGAATGTTCTGATTGGTGTGCACTCCACAGTACCAGCCAATGCTCGCATGCGTGAAGGCGACACTTGGCTGGGCTCACCACCCATTCACCTGCCCGCGCGTGAAGAAACTGTGGGCTTCCCTGAGAACCTCACTTTCAAACCATCGCCCCTGCGGCAACTGGCACGTGGCTTGATTGAGGCGTTTCGCATCATTTCACCGCACGCCATTGTCATCTCGGTGGGATACACCTTGGTGCTAAATATCATGCCCCTAGCGGAGGCCGACCACTGGGTGATTGTTGCGGCCTATTTGATGTTTTCGGGTTTGGTGTATGGGATCGGAACCTTCCTGTTTGTCGTTCTTCTCAAGTGGCTGCTCGTAGGCCGCTATCGCCAACATAGCGCCCCTATGTGGACCCGGTTTGTGTGGGTCTCGGAAGCAGTGACCAACATGTATGAAGGCATTACCGTGCCCAACTTCATGCGTTATTTGCGTGGCACGCCGTGGTTGCCTTTGGCCTTGAATGTGTTGGGCACCCACATTGGCAGGGGTGTCTATATGGATACGACCGACCTTACCGAGTTTGACTGCGTGCACATTGGCGACCACAGCGAACTCAATGCGCTGACCTGCCCACAAACGCATCTCTTTGAAGACCGGGTCATGAAGATTGACCAAGTAAGAATTGGCCGCCAGGTTTACATGGGGCCTCGCAGCAGTGTGTTGTATGGTGCGGTGGTAGCCGACAACGCCAAGCTTGGCGCGCTAACGCTGGTCATGAAAGGCGAGTTCATTCCAGCAGCCTCCAGTTGGCGCGGGTGCCCTGCGGCCCCTGTGCTCAGGGTCTAACCCGCATGGATGCGCCGTTGCGAGTTCACCGTTGGCCGCACGAGTCTGCCCAAGCACTTGCGGCCCTGCAGTCCGACGTGCGTTGCGTCGTGATCTCGGTCGTCACACTCCATACCGAGAACCGAATGCTGGCCCGTGAGGCCATACGAGCGGCATTGCAAGAGCTGCTGGCGGCCTATTGGCAATCGCCTGCCGAGTCGATCATTTTTTCAACCCATATCGGTCGCGCACCCACACTCCTATCACCGGCTAGCGCGTTGGGCCTATCCATCAGCCATGCTGCTGGCTGCAGTGTGGCCGCCGTACACCTGCATTGCGCGGTGGGTATTGATGTGATGCGGACACCGACCGACCTCGCTGGGCGCGACGGTGCCCCATCGGAAATGGAGCGACTGGCGCAAGACTACTTGGGACCCGCAACCCACCGACTGCTGGTGCAAACGGCGCTGTCCGCGCGCGCACTTGCGTTTGCGCAAGCATGGAGCCAATTGGAGGCAAAGCTAAAGTGCCTGGGCCTTGGGCTGACCGAGTGGACTACTACACTGGAGCAAGCGTTGGGCAATTGCAAGGCGACGGTTCTGGACCTGCCCGGCACGCTGTGTGGGGCGTTGGCAGTGGGGCCAGATACGCGGTCAACGGCCGTCGCCCAGCGTGGTTTCTTGTAAGCTGAGTGAACCACTTATCCGGGTATTTACCCTAGGCATCACGCCCAGCCGCAATTCGTCACATACCGCGTGCAATGCGGAACCTGCGGAAATACATTCTCTTCAACGGGCCGCAGTGGTCCGCATTTGGAGAGACAAAAAATGTTTACAGCCTCAAATCGCACAACCCGTTTGGCCAGCTTCAGCTTCGCAGTGTTGATGGCAGTTATCGTCAACGGCAGCATGCTCATGAAGTTCGACAGCGTCGCCCAAGAAGCTGCAGTGGCGCAAGGTAGCCAAGTTCGCAACGTGGCGGTTCTTGAAACCGTCACCATCATTGGCCATCGCATCTAACTCCTTTGGGAAACATGGCGATGAGGATAGTCCTGCCTTTTGTGGGCTGGCTCATCACCATTTCACTGGCTCTATCGGGTTTGGCCGTGGCGGCGGTGTTTGGGAAAACCCAGGCCATTCTTCTCCTGCCAGCCAGATTTTTGAGTCCCCCGCCTTGATGAATTTCAGGCGAAGATGAGCAGCCGCTGCGACGCCTCACACAAAGCCCATGTTACGGTTGCTGTAATTGCCGATGTTGGGCACCACCAGTGACATTTCACTGGCAGACACCCCGAACCAGTTGGCCAGTGTGGCGGCGAATTGGTCCACCGAGGTGCTGGGCAGCAAACGCCCCTGGCCCACATCGTCAGGCCCGTTGACTGCGATGGCCGGGGCAGACCCAAAAAAGCGCCCCCCGTTGACTGCACCGCCCAGGAGAAAGTGGTGGCTGCCCCAGCCGTGGTCGGCCCCGTCGCCATTGGACGCCAACGTGCGGCCAAAATCAGACGCCGTAAATGCGGTGACGTTGTTGCTCACCCCTAGTTCAACCGTCGCGTTATAAAACGAAGCCATCGCATCTGCCACGTTGGTGAGCAAGCCTGGATGCTGGTCCGGCAAAAAGTCATGCAAGTCAAAACCCCCCAACGATACAAAGTAAACCTGTCGCTTGACCCCCAGTGCATTGCGCGCGGCGATCAGCTTCGCCACCATCTGTAGCTGCGACGCCAGCGGGTTGGTACTGGTGAACGGCGTGGCAAACGCAGGAACACCCGCCAACGCAGAAGTTACCTGGCCCTCGGCTGCAATCGAGCGCGTCACGACCTTGGTATGTTCGTTTTCCAAGGTCTGGGTGCTGGTCTGGGTGATCAAGTTTTGCAAGGCGGCACTTACGCTACTGGAGCCAAAGGGGGGCGATTTCAAGCCGCTGATGGGTACTGCGCCGCTTGTGCTCACTTGGTATTGCACGGCGGTAGAACCCGCAACAAACACCGCATTGCCGGTGACCGACATGCATGAGAACACTGCGTTGGCACCATTGTTGGACAGCGCAACATCGCCGATACGCCCACCCCAGCCGGTGATCGACCCCTCGGGGGCGGACGACTGCCAGACCGACTGCTGGTCATTGTGCGAAAAGAGTTTGGGTGGCAGCGGCACTGACTTGGCGTTGTACTGCGCCAGCGTGGTCGGCTGAATGAGCGGCCCCACATTGAGCTGCACCGCCAGCTTGCCAGCGTCAAACAGCGTCTTGAACGGCAAGAGCTGCGGCGCCAACGCCAGCTGCATGCCCCCGGGCAGCGCTACTGTAGGCGTCAGGGCCGTAGCGGCCAGGCTCGCCTGTGGCGTGGCAATGCCGGTGCGGATAGCGGCGTACTTGGCGTAGTTGGTGTTGTCATACGGCACCACGGTGTTGCCGTAATCGTTGCCGCCGTACAAAAAGACGCAGACCAACGCCTTGTAGTCCGTTGCGGTGAACGCAGCCGCTTCGCCGATTGTCGCCAGGTTGAGGGCCCAAGGGGTAGCAATGCCAGCCATGCCGAGCTGGCCCATGCGCACCAGAAACGCGCGGCGCGCAAGTTTTGCAGTGTTGTTGATGTACATGGTGAACCTTTGCGTGTGTGGCGTGAGCCGGTTATTTCTGCACCAGGTACTGCGGGGCCGCCATTACCAGCCAGATCGCCGCCTGCACGCGATTGAGTTGCCCGGCGGTGGTCGTGACGGCTATCGATGCCACGGCGCTTCGGATCGTCTCCACATTGGCAGCGGAAAGCTGACCGGCAGTCAGCAACAGGTTGAGCCGCTCCACCAGTGCCGCCGCATCTGCCACGAGGGCTAGTTCGGCCGCGTAATTGGCGCTGACGTCTGCAAAGCCGTTCCTCACCGTGTTTTGCATAAAATTGACGTAACCCGCCACCGACGACTCGTTGGTAATCTGGAACTCGGGCGCCACCAAGGCGGCGGTCGCAAGCGCGGTATTCGGCGGCACGTAGCCGGGGCGGAAAAAATTGAACACCGAGGCCGAACGCAACGGACTTTGCCCCAGCCGGGTTGCGTCGCTGCTGAGATCGCTGATCCTCCAAGTGTCGGCACCGGACGTTGCCTTGAAGGTGCGGGCCCACTGCACGAACCGCAAGATGGGCTCGCGCAGCTTGCCCCAGGTAGGCGCGGTCAATCCGGTTGCGCTGCGGGCCTCATCGTCTAGCAACACGGCGCGCACCACCGCCTTGAGATCTCCGCGTGCGCTCGCGCCATTGTTGTTGAAGACTGCGGCAACTCGCCCTACATAAGCTGGGCTCGGATTGCTGGTGACCAGCCGCTGGATCAGTTGCTTGCTGATAAACGGTGCCACGTTGGGATGGTTCGCGATGGTGTCCAGCGCAGTTTTCAATGCAACCGCGGGTGCGGTATTGGAAGCAACGGTCACGCCCAGAAACGTGGCGGCAAGGTTGGAGTGCATGGACGCCGTCACAACCATCGGCTTTCGCAGGTACTGGGGGTCGTTGGCGACGGATCCGATGGTGTCAAAGTTGTAGCCGGTGAACACCCGCGCCAGGTTGCTCACCGTGGACTGGTCATAGGTCTCGACAGGTTGCCCATTTACGAGCTTATTGGTTCCGTCCTGGTTAAGCTCATACAAACCAATGCTGAACAATTGCAACACTTCGCGGGCGTAGTTTTCGTCCGGTTGTCGGCCGGTGGCGGCGTCTTCCTTCTGGTTACCACGCGTGTTGAGGTAGACCCCCATGGCCGCGTTGAGGGTTATGGCCTCCAGCAGCGCGCGGTAATTACCAAAGGCATTGGCGACCAACGTATCCCAGTAAGCAGCCATAGCAAAGAATCGCCATGGCAGGTTAACCCCGTTGGCCGACGCCACCATGATCTCCGACAGCGCCAGCGCCACCCGCTTACGCACGGCACCGGGCGACGCAATGAGCTGGTTCCAGATCATGTAGTCGGTGGGGAAACTGTTGTTGGTAAAGCTGGTGTCGCCATATCCCTTGCTGAGCAGCCAGTCCCAGCCAGTGGTGGATGGTGCGGCGTTGAACTGCTGATCCAGCCAGCCTGCGTAACCGGCGCTTTGCACCGCAGTCAGTTCAGCGTCACTGGCCGAGAACTGGCTTTGCAATAGAAAGCGCGATGCCTGTTGTGGTGTCGGCGAGGTTGGAGGCGGTGCTGGTGTTGGCTGTGGGCCGGGCGACGGCGTGCTTTGAATGGGGGGTGTGGCCGTTGCTCCACCACCGCCGCCGCACGCAGCCAGTGCTGCAGTGAGCGCGCTGGTTGCAAACAAAGGAATGAGGGGGCGTATCGCCGTGTCCGGATTGGGACGTTGATCGGTTAGCGGCTCGGCAAGCGATAGTTCGTCGTCAACCATGGTGCGTCTCCTAAGCGTGTTTACAAAGCCACGGATTGCATTGTGTACCTGGCTGCAAAAATGCACACGAAGACTTGGTAAAGTTGCTTTGCTTTCTGCGTACACTTTGTAAACGCAGCAGCCGTGCGGCTGTCAATGGGCTCGGCGCGGTACGTTATAAAGAGCACGGCGCTCTGGCATCCCCGTGCAATCCAGTCAATTTTTCTGGGCTGCGCACAATGAACTTTTTTTCAACTGCAGGAGGCCAAACAGCGGCAGCAATGTGCGCCGATCGTCGTCTAGGGCTTAGTCCTTTGCACCCAAGTCATTCACTATTCGCGCATCGAATAGGCTCCATCAAACGCGGCAAGGCCTGACCCCACGCAATCATTCCGCAGTCTTAGGTGGTGGCGGCGCCAACACCTGGCGCACTTCATGCGCCTGCACATCCACAATGTCGGCACGGTCCGCGCGGGCAGATGCAGACCAGTTGCCATCGGCGCGGAACTGCTTCGCTGCAGTATTGAAGCGGGTGAACGTGGTGACAAGCATTGGCTTGCGGCCCGTCATCAAAAAACGGATGAGTGCTACCAGGGCAATCAGTGCACCTGCGCATAACATGCCCAATAGAAACAGCGCGGTCAACGCGATCAGCGCAACTTTGACCACGCCCCGCAGGAGGCCGGCCACGATTTCAAAAAACGGATTCATGGCAGTATTTTGCCCTGCACGCCAAAGACCACAGGGTATTTTTGTTGGATTGGTTGTGCCGTCACCAGGCGATTGGTGGCGCCATTGACACCTCCAAACCCGCGCTTGGTCGCACCGTAGACGCAGCGCGCCGTAGCTCCTGTACAGTCACGCCATGGTATTGCGACAGCCCAACCGGTCTGTCTGCCCCTCAACACTTTTCATTGAAATTTCCGACCATGGTTTTGAAATACTCCAAAACGGCACTTGCCTGTGCCAGCATGCTCTCAGGCCTTTGCACAGGCCTGCTCTCACTCGCCTCTGCCCAAGACCTTCCCAGTGGTGTGGGTGATACCACCACCCGCGCGCCGGGCTCACGTTTGGAGCGGGTAGAAATCTTGGGCAAACAACCCGGCGACAACGATTTGCGCCGCCGCGCGCAGGTGGCCAAGCAGGTCTATGGCCGCGAAGAAATGGACAAATACGGCGACACCAACGTTGCTGATGTGCTCAAGCGTCTGCCGGGTGTCAACATGCAGGGCAACGCGCCGCGCATGCGGGGCTTGGGCGCGGGCTACACGCAAGTCTTGCTGAACGGCGACCCGGCACCACCCGGCTTTGCATTGGACCAACTGAGCCCCTCGCAAGTGGAGCGCATTGAGGTTACCAAGGGGCCTACAGCGGACCAAAGCGCGCAGGCGGTGGCAGGGTCCATCAACATCATCCTGAAAGATGCGCCCAAGGTCTCGCAGCGCGACCTGCGCATTGGCATAGGCTACAACGCCGACCGGCCAACTCTGGGCGGTACCTTTACTTTTGGTGAGAAATGGGATGGCATTGCGGTGTCTTTACCCATCTCGGTGTTTGAGTTTCGCAGCCTGAGCCAGTCCATCACGGAACGCAATCAGCCCGGCAGTGACGGACTGCTGTCGCAATCGACCCAATCCCTGGACCAGTTCAACCATGGGCAAGGTTTCAATTTTGGTCCGCGTGTGACCTGGCGCATCAGTGACGATGAGACGCTGAATTGGCAGAGTTTTTTGCAGCGCGGAGAGTGGAACAACAAATCCACCTATGCCAACCAAGTGCAAATGGGCAACCCCAGTCTGGACGACAACAGCAGCGGGCAAGGCATTTGGCAGAACGTACGCAGCAATCTGCAATGGGTGAACCACTTCAGCACTTCGGAACGCATGGAGCTGAAAGCCGGCGTGCAGTCCAACAAAGTGACATATGACGTGCAGACCGTGCATCTGGACCTACTCCAGCGGCGCAGCTTGGGTGACAACGAGGAACAGGGCATTACCCAAGCCGGCAACTACACGCGCTTGGTCAACGACGCGCACAGCCTGACCGTGGGCTGGGACTTGGAGTGGCGCCAGCGTGATGAAAAGCGTTCTGTCACCGAGCAGGGCGTGCCGCAATTGAGCAATTTCGAAGGCCAACCGTTTTCTGCCCGAATCGACCGCCAAGCCCTGTTTATGCAGGACGAATGGGAGATCAACAAACAGTGGTCCACCTACCTGGGCTTGCGTGGCGAGCGCATCAACACACAAAGCCAGGGCGTGGGCGCAGCGGTAACCAACACCAGCAGCGTCGTCACCCCCATGTGGCACCTGAACTACAAGATCGATCCGGCAGGCCGTGACATCGTGCGGGCCAGCATCACCCGCAGCTACAAAGCCGCTGGCCTGAGCCAGTTGCTGGCTCGGCCCTCCATCAGCTCATTGTTTTCGGACGTCAGCAAGACCAACACCGAGCTCTCGCCGGACCGGCTGGGCAACCCCAGCTTGCTGCCCGAGTTGGCCACCGGCCTGGACATGGCGTATGAGAAGTATTTGCCAGCGGGTGGAATCATCAGCGTAGGCTTCTTCTACCGCAGCATCACCGACTTGATTCGTACCGTCAGCACCTTGCAAACGGTGGACTATTCGCCGGTGCAGCGCTGGGTGGCGCAGCCCACGAACTTCTCCAAGGCCCAAACCGGCGGCATCGAGCTGGAGGTAAAAGGCCGCGTGGGCGAACTGCTGCCAGCGCTGGCGGACGCAAAGGTGCCACTCAACCTGCGTGGCGCGATCAGCTTCTACCGCTCCAATGTGGAAGCCTTGCCCGGCCCGAACAACCGCCTGGACAGCCAACAGCCCTGGTCCGGCACCTTTGGCTTTGACTACCGCTTCACCAGCATGCCCATGACCATCGGCGGCAACCTGGGCTTCACCCCCGGCTACAGCACGCAACAAAGCGCCACCCAGGCATTGGACCAAACGCGCAGCCGCAGTGCCGAT
>JBBQBG010000012.1:0-33946 GCA_038317285.1 Burkholderiales bacterium
CCGCCCGGCATGCACCTGGAGGCCGACGAGGTGCTGATCTGCTGCAGTGTGCCGGCGGCTGGCCAAGATGCTACACAGGGCATTGTGCTGGACCTGTAGCGTTGCCTTGCTCGGCATGCCTATCGAATACCTTGTTGTGCTATTGAAATTGATCTGTCCAAGCGGACCCCGTTGCGATATAACCATGGCACCATGTTTAACACTCTAACGGTCCCGCGGCGAGTAGTGTGCGGCATTCTGTGTGCCATGCTGGGGTGGGGGGCACAGGCGAAAGAATTTATGGTGGTAGGCACCGCGTTTTCACGCACCTACGAGAAGACAGAGACTGGCGAATTCATAGGCTTAGGCGCCGAGCTGGCACGCACCATTGCGCGGCAGCAGGGCTTGATTTTGAAGTTTGGCATCTTTCCCTGGGCCCGGGCGCAAGAGATGGTGGCCAACGGCAGCGCCGACGTGCTGGTAGGGCCGTACAAGACGCCTGCACGCGAGGCGCGCTTCTCTTTTGCCGACCAGCCTTTTTACCAAGACAACATGGTGTTCTACAAGCTGGCTGGGTCCAAGATCGGTTGGGACGGTAGTTACACGTCACTCCAGGGCAAACGCCTGGTGGCAGTGACGGGCTGGGTCTACGGCAGCTCCTTCGACGAGGAGCGAACCAGCCTGGGCGTGACTAATGCCAACACCGTAGAGGGCGGTCTGACCATGCTGTTGAACAACCGCATGGACTTTTTCGTGGCCAATGAACGCAACACTGCGGCTGGCATCGCATCGCTTGGCAAGTACGACCAGTTTGTGGTGGTCTCCCCGATGATTGGCAAAGAGGTGGGCTACTTTGCGTTCCCCAAAGACGCCGAACATGCGGAACTGCGCCAAGCATTCAATACTGGCCTGGGTAGACTGATTGAGTCAGGTGAATATGCGGCGATGGCGAAGCGCTTCAGCATTACGGTACCCACCGCCTTGCTGGGCAAGGGGCGAACGCCCAGGGTCGGCGGGGTGAAATAGGGCGCGACCGCTCAGGCTGGTGACTCTGCCAGCACCGCGTGGAACACAGCATTGAGTGGATCTAGCACTTCTGTGCGTTGGTGCACGGGCGGCACTATGCCTTCCAGCCGTTGGAGCTCGCGTTCAATGAATGCATTGATGCTGGGGACAGCCAGATCCAGGCCTAGCTCCGGAGCCTGGCGTTTGCGGGCCAACAGGCTTTCGATGTCAGCCACCAGCGCCGGCTCGTCTTCCACCAGGTGCAGCAGCTTGTGGAACTCAATGGGTGCGGCGCTGCCATAGCGCTCCAGCCAGCGCACCGACAGCAGCGGCCGCAGCACATAGAAATACTTTTTGAGTGGAACTTGGTCGGTCTTGAGGTAGCCGCGGAAATTCGTCTTCGCCATGCTACGGTAGTGGTAGATACCGTTTTCGCAGGAGTAGACACTGGGCAACAACTGCCGCGCGTGCTCAGCAAAACCTCCGCTTTGGAAGTAGACGATGGGCGATTGGATCCACTCCACAAACGCCGGGTTTGATTTCCAAAACAGGCGCAGCGCCTTGCGCACGTCCCAGCCGTTCAGGTCAATGTCGTCGACGATGGGGTATTCGATGACGTCGCGTTGCTCCTCCATCCCTACCGACAAATACCATTCCTGGGGTTGGGCGTAGATGAAGCGGGCGTCGTAGTCGCTATTGGGTGACGCGAAGCCCCAGGCGCGGCTGCCCGACTCCACGGCCAGCAAGATACGCACACCGTGCTCGGCTTCGGCGGCGCGCATGCGGCGCATGATTTCGGTACGGATAGGGTCTGGGATAGGCATGGTGAGTTGACTCAAGGCTCGCCCTCCCAATAATCCACACTCGTGCTGGTCCGTTGGATCGCGCCGAAGGAACTGGCCCCATGGTTTGACGCCATGGCCAAGTACTTGTCTGAATCCGGGTACTCGCAGATTTCGGGCGACTCGCGGGTGCTGACTGACAGATATTTCAGCGGCTGGTCCGAAGTGTTGATGATCTGGTGGGGGTACTCCGGCCCGGGTGGAATGAAGACCACGTCGCCCGTACGAAGCGGTAGCATCTCGCCCGCCACGCGCAGTGTGCCCGAGCCTTCGAGCACCACAAACATCTCCTCTTGTGCATGGTGGAAATGGTAGGGGCAGGACCGCTTGCCGGGTGGCACCGTGTCGATGGATGCGCCCAGCTTGTGCGCCGCCGTCCCCGTGCCCAGGCGCGCCGCCAGGCTCTCGTACAGCGGCGCGCGCACCTGATGCTCCCGTTCGACGTCGTTGAAATTTCGGATCAGGCGGGCGGCCAGTTGCTGGGAGTTTTGTTCAACATCATTCATGCTGAGCATTGTGGCCTAGCGCGCAGTTGGCCCGCATAGCGAATGCTTTCGATGTTCTATTCCACTGGTTTGCGCTGCGCCAGACATTCGTTCAGCAACCGATTGGCCCATTCCTTTGCCGGGGCAGGGCGTCGAACATGCGATAAGGCACCAAGCCTTCGTACAATTTTGCAAACACAGGCGCCAACAGTGTGCGCCCCTCGATCGTCGAATCGGCGACGATGACGTGGGCAACGTTGTCCATATTCCGAACGCTGTACGCGATCACATTGCGCAAAGCGTCCATTGCATCAGGCGGGCACAGCATGGAGCCGTGGATGACGGCTACCCCGCCGTGTGGCCCATCAGTGCAGACGGCCTTTGCCAGCGAATACAGGGCTAGTGCCCATTCGTCCACCAATTCCTTGTTCCTGGGGCCGGTGACTTGGGAGATAACGAGCCGCCCGTCCACGTAGGCGTCAAACCGCCCATGCGGCACGAAGAGCTTGCTGATCTTGTTGTGGCGTGTCATGGGACGCGTAGGTTTGATGGGTTGGGCTTTGGGGAGGGCGCGCAAACAGCAAGCTTTGACTGTTTGCTTTCCAGTATCGCCACTTTGTGGGGAAGTTCCAACGTCTCAAAATACCCATAACGGGTTTTGTAGGAGGATTTTTGAAGAAATCAGAGGGAAACAAGCCTGTAGCCCTCCTGGAATATACCTATATTGCTATAAATACAATAGCTAAAGAATGTTTTAGCTGTGGAGCCTATGAACATCAACGCCTTCAAGCCTACAAGAAGTATGCGGGGTCCACCATGGTGCGGTTCAGCACCACACCCCAATGCAGATGCGGTCCGGTCACTCGGCCGGTGGCGCCTACCGATGCGACGCGGTCGCCCGTCTTGACCAGGTCACCCACCTTCACATGGATGGCGCTCAGGTGCCCGACCATGGTCAGCAGGCCACCACCGTGGTCCAGCCAGACGGTGTTGCCGCCAAAGAAATAGTCGCCGGTGTCGATGACGCGCCCGGGCAGAGGGGCTAGCACCGGCGTACCGGCAGCGGCGGCGATGTCCATGCCGCCATGCGGGCTGCGGGGCTGCCCGTTGAATACGCGGCGCAGGCCGAACGAACTCGAGCGCCGACCGGGAACGGGTGCCGCCATGCGTAGCCTGGTCACCTGTGGCACGGGCTCGCTGAACGTGGCAAGTACGGTTGCCATGTGGACGCGCTCGCGCTCGAAGCGGGCATCGTCCTCGGGCAAAAGGTCAACCTTGCTGGTTGCGACCTTCAGTTGCTGTACTGCGTAGAGCTTCGGGGCCACGGTGAAGTCCACCTGCCGCAGTTGACCGCCGCTGGATTGCACTGCAATGCTTGCGGGGCCCGGGGCGGTGGACAGCGCGATGCCTACCAAGGAAGACCAGCCTGTTGTGTCGCCCATCACCAGTAGTGGCACGTCGCCTAAATGGGCCGAAGGCCGTTCGGTGGCGGCCCCCAGGTCCAGGCGAGCGATGCCGCCTGGCACGGTTGATGCGGTAGGCCAAAGATCGGGTTGCTGTCGCAGGGCGGCGTATTTGGAAGCTGCTGCGTATGCAGGTTGCAGTGACAACAGGCTCAGGCTGGCGAGTAAGGCGCTGCGACGGGTCGGGTGTGCGGGTTTTAGAGTGGGCAAAGGAAGTGACACGGTGGATGATTTGGCAAAGAGTGACGGGGCTAGAGCGATGGTACCCGGAGCTATGATGCAGAGCATCCCCATTTACATTTAGAGTGGCCACGACCATGCAACTTACTGAACGAGTTTTGTACCGTCCCTTGTTCCGATTAGCACTGTGCCTTTCGTTCGCGCCCCTGGCTGTAACGGTCAGCGCACAGACCAGCTGGAAGGCCGACACAGGGTTTGTACTGGTCGGCAAGGTCGTTACGATGAACGACGCGGGCGATGTGCTGCCCAACGCGCGCGTGTGGCTGGCCGGTGGCAAGATCATGGCCATTGCCCGTGCGGGCGAGGCCCTGCCTGATGCTGCCAAAGACGCGCCGGTGGTCGACAGCAAGGGCGTCATCTACCCCGGCATCATCGATCTGCACAACCATCCTGAATACGCCATCTACCCCTTGATGCCGATCAAGCGCAGGTACATCGACCGCTATGAGTGGCGCTGGTACGACGCGATTTACAACAAGCGCATCACGTTCCCGCAGGAGGTGTTGACCCGCAACTACTACCTCGATTTGGGATTGGAGATTGGCCGCTATGGCGAGTACAAAGCCCTGGCGGGTGGTACCACCAGTTTGCAGGGCGGGCGCCCCACCTCAGCCTATTCGAAAGAAGAATGCCTGGTCCGCAATATCGAGAACTCGCCGGTGGAGTCGCGCGTTGCAGCCAGCCGCACCGACATCGGTCGCAGTGCCAAAGAGTGGGCCGCCATGCAAGCCGAGCGCAGCAAGGGACCGTTGGTCGTGCACCTTGCCGAGGGCCCGTCACCGCGCATGGCCTCTGAGTTCAACAATATCAAGGACAGCAATTTGCTCGGCCCCGAGTTAATCGCCATCCACGGCGTGGGCCTGACCGAGCCACAGCTCAAGGAGATGGCTACGGTGGGCGCCAAGTTGGTATGGTCGCCTTTGTCCAACTTCATGCTTTACGGGCAAACCGCCGACGTGGAAGCGGCCAAGCGTGCGGGCCTGTCTATTAGCCTTGCGCCAGACTGGGCACCTTCGGGCAGCAAGTCCAGCCTGGGTGAACTCAAGGTGGCTGATCTGGTCAACAAGCACGCGCTGCATGGTTTGTTCAGCGACCGCGACCTGGTCGAAATGGTCACCCGCAAGCCAGCCGATGCCATGGGTTGGGGCCAGCGCTTGGGTCAGATCGCGGAGGGCTACTTGGCCGACGTGTTGGTTGTCGATGACCGCGATGCCGACCCCTACCGCAACCTGATCAATGCGATTGAAGAAAATATTCAACTCGTCGCGGTACGCGGTGAACCCTTATATGGCGACGCGAGCCTGCTCAAGACTTTGCGGGGCGGCGACGATGTCGAAACAACGACTGTCTTCGCTCAAGCCAAGCGCAGCAAGGCCATGACACCGAATTGCCCGGGCACAAGCGTGCCACCTATGAGCGTTGCCGAAACCAAGGCGCGTATCCAACAGGGTTTGAAGTTTGACCCAGCCCAGCTCGCCGCCAAACTGACCCCCGATCAACTGGCCAAGGATTTTGCGCAATGCAAACTGCCAGCGCCCACGGGTGCCACTGCAACTGCTGCTGATGCCACACGTCTGTTGGCTTGTCGATTTGGCCTGCCGTTTGAGAAGACCCGGCTGAGCGCACTGACAACCAATGAAGACCCCGAGTTTTTGTCGCGCCTGATGAAGAACCCCAACCTGCCTAAATACTTGCGGGCACTGCCGTCATATTACCGGCAATAGCCCAAGCCCATGGCCCATATCCTGATTGCCGAAGACGATGATTTGCTGCGCGATGCGCTGTCCGCACAACTGACACAAGCCGGTCACACGGTGGCTTGTGCCGCCCACGGTCTGCAAGCGCGTGAACTACTGGAGAGCACGCGCTTTGACGGCGTGATCCTCGACCTGGGTCTGCCCAAGCTCGACGGCATGGAAGTGCTGCAGTGGATTCGTCAGCGGGTGCTGGCTCTACCGGTGCTGATACTGACGGCACGCGACGGTGTTGATGACCGCGTGCATGGACTCAATGCCGGTGCCGACGACTACCTGACCAAGCCCTTCATCATGGTCGAGTTGCAAGCGCGCTTGGCCGCCATGCTGCGGCGTTCGCGCATGCCGGCCTTTGGTGGATCACTGGAGATTGGAGGCCCCACAACGAGCAAGCTGCGGGTCGACGCCGTGCAGCACCGCGCCTGGCTGGGCGACGACGAAATGGAGCTGACCCAACGCGAGTGGGCGCTGCTGTCGCTGCTGGTGGCCAATGCGGGCCAGGTGGTTAGCCGCGAAGACGTGTTGAATGCCTGGCAGAGTGAGCCTGGTGACGGCGGGGGCGGCGTGGCCTCCAACGCACTCGAAGTCTATGTACACCGCTTGCGCCGCAAGTTGGACGACTCGGGCCTGGGCATCCGCAATGTGCGTGGTTTGGGTTACCTGCTGGAATCGACCAGCGCGTGATGGTGCAGGTATGAAAGCCGGCGGCCGCTCCCTGTTGCCGGGCTTGTCCCTCAAACGCCAGTTGCTGCTGTGGCTTCTGCTACCGCAGTTGCTGCTGTGGTCGGTGGGTGGCCTGCTGGCATGGCGCATTGCGCTGAGCTATGCCGACACCGGTATCAACCAATCGCTGAAACAATCGGTGCGCGCGCTGGCCCGGCAGGTCAAGCCGGTGGGCTCGGGTTTGCTGGTGGACTTTCCCCGTGCGGCGCAAGACGTGCTGGAGCAAGACCCGACAGACCGCATGGGCTACATGGTGTCGTCCCCGCCGGGCAGCTTTGTGCTGGGCAACGGCAAACTGCCCCCACCGCCCGAGAATGTGCCGATACCCACCGGCGAGCCGCTGATTTATGACACCCGCCTGGCTGACAAACCGGTGCGTATCGCCCTGCTGGAGGTTACCTACGGCGAAGCCAATGCCCCGCAGCGCCTGCGGGTGCAGGTGTCCAAGAGCCTGGCCGTGCAGGAACGTGTGGCGCGCGAGCTGGTGTTTGACATGCTGGTGCCTCTGGCTGCACTGGGTGTGTTGCTGGGCATCATCATCAATGCCGGCATTGCCCGCGGCCTGCGACCCCTCAAACGCCTGGAAGCCCAATTGGGCGACCGTGCCGGGCTGGCACTGTCGGCCCTGCCGCCGATTGAACTGGCGCAAGCCCCGCACGAGGTGCATTCGTTGGCACTGGCGGTTAACCAGCTGCTCGACGCCGTGCGCCGCAGCCTGAGCCAGGAAAAGCGCTTTGTCAACGATGCGGCCCACCAGTTACGCACGCCGCTGGCGGGCCTAGTTAGCCAGACGGAGCTGGCGCTGAACGAGAGCGAGTTGCCTGCCATGAAGGAGCGCATGGTCAAAGTACATGCCGGTGCGCTGCGCAGCGCCCACTTGGTGCACCAACTGCTGTCGTTGGCACGCACCGAGGCCGACGTGACCCTGCAACCGCTGGATGTGGCGCAACTGGCGCGCGAGGTTGCGCGCGAGTGGACGCCACGCGCGCTGGCCGCTGGCGTGGACCTGGGCTATGAGGGCGAGGGCAGCGTGTCGGTGCAAGGCGAAAAGCTGCTGCTGCGCGAAGTGCTGAACAACCTGATCGACAACGCCCTGCATTACGCGGGTGCTGGTGCCACATTGACCGTGCGGGTGCGGCGCGACGGGCGCAGTTGTGTGCTGGAGGTGGAAGACAACGGCCCAGGCCTGTCGAGCGCCGATTTGGCCCGCGTCTTTGAGCGCTTCTGGCGCGCCAGCGAGCTGCCCGGCGGCTGCGGCCTTGGGCTTGCCATCGTTGCAGAGATCGCCCACCGCCACAGCGGCAATGCGGTCGCACTGGCGGCGCAACCCCATGGATTGGTGGTGCGCATTGCGTTGCCGCTGTTGACTCCGGGTAGTGCGGGGTGACGCCAGCGCCGTTCGTAAGAACAGACCATTTAGCGATTTTTCGCACCGGCAGCATAGAGAGCTTGAGAAAAAACGGTCGCTAGCCCTCGTGGCTTGTGCGTAGGCAGCTATTGAATATGTAGCGTCGGAGGTATCAGTACAACTCCGCATTGTGTGCAATTCTGGCAGGCCGCACACTGGTCTGGCTAGTATCACTACATCCACATTCTGAAAGTCCTCCTATGCAACATACCGTCCGTTCTACCGTGATGGGTCTCGGTCTGGCCCTGACCGCCGGGCTCAGCTTTGCCCAAGCCTCGGGCCTCACCCGTGTCATGGTCACCAAGGCCGACGTGTCGGTGCCCAACCGCGAGGCCGTGGTGGCGCGGGTGGAGGTGGCGCCGGGCGCCATGGCGGGGTGGCACACGCACCCGGGCGACGAGATCAGCTATGTGATGGAAGGAGAAGCCACGCTACTCATCGCTGGCCAAGCGCCCCGCAAACTGGCAGCGGGGGAGGCCTTTGTGGTCCCCGCAGGAACCGTCCACAACGCGATGAACCATGGGTCGACACCGACCAAACTGGTGGGCGTGTATGTAGTGGAAAAAGGCCAACCCCTGGCGTCACCCGCCGCGACACCAGCGCAGTAAGACCTTAGCCTGCGGTCGATAGGTTGCGGATCTGAACCTGCTCGATCAGGCTGGCGTGTAGCTGCTTTGATGGTGGTGTCGCGCCAGCCGCGAGGCATGCGCCTGCGCCCGCGGCCACTGCGGAACGCAAGTGTGTGTCCCCACCTGCGTGGGGTTGGTGCATCATGCTGCTGATAAAGCCTGCCAGGCTACAGTCGCCAGCGCCCACGGTGTCAACCACGGTAATGCCCGGTGGCGTTGCCTGCCAAACCCGCCCTTGCGCATACAGAGTTGCGCCTTGCGATCCCTGCGTGTAAAGCACAGTCGCAGTGGGGCGCAGGGCACGCAACTGGAGCAGCGCCGCATCTGCATCGTGCGTACGAAGCAAGCCGCACACGTCTTCTTCCGATACCTTGATCAGGTTAGCAATGGCGACCATGCGCGCCAGGATGGGGTCATACGTGCTGTCCATCCCATTGCGAAAATTCGGGTCGTAGCTGATCTGCACGCCGCGTGTAGCCAGGCGCTCGGCCAGCACCACCAACCGCTCGGCCAGCGGTGCGCGCGTCAGGCTGATGCCACCAAAGTGCGCCCAGCGCAGCTCGGCTTCCCAACCTTGCGGGAGGGCTTTCACGTTGAAGTGCAGGTCGGCGCTGTCGTCACCCACAAAGAAGTAGGCCGGTGGTTGCGTGGCGTGCACCATGGCCAGCAGCGGTGAATGGGCATTGCGCTGCAAAAAGCGCAGGTCGAGCCCGGCGTCCGAGCTGGCTTGCCAGAGTTGGTCGCCAAAGCAATCCTGACTAATGGCGCCACCAAAGGCACTGGCAACACCAAGGCGGGCCATCACCTGCGCCACGTTCCACGGCGCGCCACCGGCAACATTCTTCCAAGTGTTTGCGCCGGTGCGCAGCATGTCGGTCAGTGCTTCGCCGAAAGCGACGAAGTGGGGCAGGGCGGTATGTGCGGTATGGGCGTTCATGTCGGGTGAATGGCAGACGCCATGGCATGCAAGATGTCGCAACAGGCGCCGATATTGTGGTAATCCACCTTGCCCGCCGGGCTCTTTTCGCGGGTGTGGTTGCGGTTGGCGGGGTCCAGAATCCGAAACCAGGCGCCGTGCGCATGGTCCACGAAATGCGCCCAACAATACGCCCATATTTTTTCATACCAGGCCCAATACGGGGCATCGTTGGTGCGGATGGCCAGCAGTGCTGCGGCAGCCAGTGACTCGGCCTGCACCAAGTGGTATTTGTCGGCATCGCAGATGCTGCCGTCGGGTGCGAAGCCATAGTGCAGGCCACCGTGCTCAGCGTCCCAGGCTTTGCTGACACCGGCCTCGAAGAGGGACATTGCGCGCGGTAGATGCCAGTCTGCGGGGGCGTGTTTATCGATTTGCAGCAACAGCTTGGCCCACTCGGTCAGATGGCCACTCTGGTAACCCCAGGGGCGGAAGATATTGGATTTGTCGTGCAGGTTGTAGCCCCAATCCACCGACCAATCCGCGTGGTAGTGCTCCCACACCAGGCCGTTGGCCAATGCCGCTTGGCGGCCGGTGATGTTGTGCGCCAGGCATTCGGCGCGTTCGATGTAGTGCGTCTCTTGGGTCGCAGCATAGGCCGCGATCATCGCTTCGCAGGCATGCATGTTGGCGTTCTGGCCGCGGTAGGGTGCCAGCACCCAGTCTGGTGTTGCCTCATCGGCATAGAGGCCTGCGGCGGGCTCCCAGAAATGCTGCTCGGCCAAGTCGAACGTCTCGGCCAGCCAGCCACGTGCGGCATCCACGCCGCAGCTAAAGGCATGCGCGTAGGCCAGCATTACAAAGGCCATGCCGTAGCAATGTCGGGTGTCGTCCAGCACAGTGGCCTGACCGTCGTGCCAGTCGACCAACCAGGCATAGCCGCCAGTGTGTGCGTCAAGAAACGCCTGGCGCAAGAAATGGACCGCATGTACTACCCCGGTCTTGTAGTGCTGCCCACCGGTCAGCTTGTAGAGCAACGCATGCGTGATGACGAAGCGCGTGGCGTTGACGAGGTGGCGCGTGCGTTTGTCGAACACCGTTCCGTCGTCCAGGTAGTAGTGGTACATGCCGCCACTGGGGTCGGTTGCCCTGGCGTCGTAGAACGCCATGACCCAACGGGCATGCTCGCGCAAGAACTTTGCCGAACGAAAGTCTGGTGCGGCAGGTGTTGTCACACGCGCACGCCGGTGTCCGCATCGAACCAACTGACATGCGCGTCCGCCACGGCCAGGCCGACGCTATCACCAGCTTTCAACTTGGCCTGGGCCGACACCCGCACCGTTACGTTGCCCGCACCGGTCTTGACCACCACATAGGTGTCGGCCCCCGTGGGCTCGACCAGGCTGACTTCGCCGCGCCAGGGTGCATCGTCGACCAAACTCAGGTGCTCTGGGCGCACACCCATTAACAGGTTGCCGCTGCGCGGTGCCGCCATCGGCAATTGCGTGAATGCAATCTCGAAGCCATTGCGGCCCTGGGCTATGCCGTTGTGGCCGCGGATCAGGTTCATGGTGGGGGAGCCAATAAAACTGGCCACATAGGTGTTGGCGGGTCGGTTGTAAATTTCGTCGGGCGTGCCCAGTTGCTGCAGCACGCCGCCCTTCATGACGGCGATGCGCGAGCCCAGTGTCATGGCTTCAATCTGGTCGTGCGTGACGTACACACTGGTGATGCCACTGAGTTGGTGCAGTCGTTTGATCTCGGCGCGCATCTCCACGCGCAACTTGGCGTCCAGGTTGCTCAGTGGTTCGTCAAACAAAAAGATCTGAGGCTGGCGCGCCAACGCCCGGCCCATGGCCACGCGCTGGCGCTGTCCGCCGGAGAGCTGTGCCGGCCTGCGGTCCAACAGCGCTTCGATCTGCAGCATGGCAGCCACTTCGCGGATGCGCTGGTCGCGCTGGGCCTTGGGCACCTTGCGCATCTCCAGCGCGAAGCCGATGTTGTCGTACACGCTCATCGTGGGGTAGAGCGCATAGCTTTGGAACACCATGGCGATGTCGCGCTGGGCCGGGGCCACGCCTATCACGTCCTTGCCGCCGATACGCACTTGGCCCTCGGTGGGTTCTTCGAGGCCTGCAATGATGTTGAGCAGTGTGGATTTGCCGCAACCACTGGGGCCGACCAGTATCAGGAATTCGCCGGGCTGCACCTCGATGTCGATGCGTTGCAGCACCTCGATGGCCTTGTTGCCCTTGCCAAAGGCCTTGCGTACACCCGAAATTTGAAGAGAAGCTGCCATGTTTTTTGTAATGCGATGGATGGGTTGAAATCGGGCTTAGCCCTTCACAGCACCGGCTGTGAGTCCTTTGACGAAGTACTGGCCGGCCAGGATGTAGACCAGCATGGTCGGAGCGCCAGCGATCAGCGCTGCGGCCATGTCCACGTTGTAGCTCTTGACACTGCTGGTGGTGTTGGCCATGTTGTTGAGTCCGACCGTGATGGGCTTGCTGTCCGCGCCGCTGAAGGCCACGCCAAACAAGAAGTCGTTCCAGATATTGGTGAACTGCCAGATCAGTGTGACCATCAGAATCGGAGTGGAAAGCGGCACGACGATGCGGTAGAAGATCCGCCAAAAGCCCGCACCATCGATACGTGCGGCGTTCACCAATTCTTTGGGGATGGCGGTGTAGTAATTTCGAAAAAAGAGCGTAGTGCCAGCGAGACCGGCGATGCAGTGCACAAGTACCAGACCCGCCAACGAGCTCGACAAGCCCAGGTAGCCCAGCACCTGGCTCATCGGTAGCAACACCACCTGGAAGGGCATGAAAACGCCAAACAGCATGAAACCAAACAGTAGCTCGCTACCCCTGAACTTCCACATACTCAGCACATAGCCGTTGATTGCACCCCAGGCGGTTGAGATCAGCACGGCCGGCACGGCGATAGCGACCGAATTCATGAAGTAGGGTTGCAAACCCCGGCAATCGACACCGGTACAGGCGGTCGACCAAGCCGACAGCCATGATTCGACATTCAAACCGTGGGGCAGGCTCAGCAGGTTGCCGGTGCGGATCTGTTCCGCGTCCTTGAATGATGTGGCCAGCATCACGTACAAAGGGGCCAGGAAGAAGCACGCGGCCAGCAACAAGATGCCGTAGACGAATAAGCGCGGTAGGTGTTTGGCAAACATGGGGGGGCGGTCCAAAAGCGTATTAGCGGTCGTGCGGCTTGGCCCGCAGCTCGCTGTAGAGGTAGGGGACGACGATGGCGGCCACGGTGGCCAGCATCATGGTGGCGCTGGCCGCACCCAGGCCAATCTGCCCGCGGGTAAAACTCATTACATACATGAAGGTTGCTGGCACATCCGTCGCGTAGCCGGGGCCGCCGGACGTCAGCGCCATGACCAGGTCAAAGCTCTTGATGGACAGGTGGGACAACACCAGCACCGTGGAGAAAACCACGGGCCGAAGAATCGGCAAAATGATGCGCCAGTAGATGCGCGGCAGCGATGCGCCGTCAATTTGGGCTGCCTTGATGATGCTGTCGTCTATGCCACGCAGGCCTGCCAGTGACAGTGCCATCGCAAATCCGGCTGATTGCCAGATGCCCGCGATGACGACGCAGTAAATGGCCGTATCGGACTGCACCAACCAATCAAACTGGAAGCTGGTCCAGCCCATGTCGTGCATGAGCTTTTCCAGGCCCAGGCTGGGGTTGAGTATCCATTTCCATGCGGTTCCGGTCACGATGAAGGATAGCGCCATGGGGTACAAGTAGATGGTGCGCAGCACGCCTTCGAAGCGCACTTTTTGGTCCAAAAAGATCGCCATACCCATGCCCAATGCCATGGAGCCGCCGACATACAACACGCTGAACAGGCCCAGGTTCTTAAGGGCGACATACCAGCGGTCAGAAGCCCAAAGCTTGGTGTACTGGTCAAGGCCAACGAACGCGTCGTAGTTGGGCAGCATGTTGGAGCCCGTGACAGACAGCACTGCGTTCCAGATCATGAAGCCGTAGATGAACGCAAACCCAATGACGAATCCGGGAGCAATCACCAGTTTGGGCAAACTGTTTTCAAAAGTATTCATATAAAAAAACGGCGGTCGCGAGACCGCCGTATAAACGCCTAACCCCCGAGAAAACCTACTTTATAGAATCGTTCGCCGCCGGGCCGCCCCAAGGCGAATGGCTCCCCCCCCCCTGGGGCCAGGGAGCCACACGCAGTGGGCGACCGTGGGGGCTCTACTTACCACCAGATCTCGTACTGAACACCCGCAACGGTACGCGACGTTTTGCCGCCGGCACCAAAGGTGCTGGCGTTGGCGGCCGCGGCTGCATCGTTCCAGTTTGACATGGTCACATACAAACGCAATTCCGGGCGGCTGTAGAAATCAGGCCCGACTGACAGTGTGGGCGCAATCGTCAACTTGTCCAGACGCTGGTCTGGTCCGTTGCCGGTACGGGTTGTCGTAGCAGCATCCACCAAGAGCTTGAAGTTTTTGGAGAACGCGTAAGAGATACGGCCACCGATGGAGGTGTCCTTGGTCTCGATGCCGGTCTTCTCATCCTTGTTGGTCTGGTAGGCCAACAGGGTCTGGCCACCAAAGGCACCGAGTTGCCAGCTTAGCGAGTCTGCAATGCGGGTGACCTTCTTGCCGGCCGATACGCCATCAATCGATTCAAACTCGCCGTCAATACGGGCATGGCCGCTGGACGTTTGCAGGAACAAGGCGTTGTTCAAACCCTTGACGATGAAGTCAGATTGGTTGTGCGACACGGAGATGCCCGCACCGGTATTGGTGTCCGCCAGGCCCGAGCCGCTGACACCGGTCATCAGCACCCGCAGCTTGCCGCCGGGGTTGATGCCAATCTCCGAAATATCTGCATTGAAGCGTGTGGCGTTGACGCCTGTTGGCGCAGCGGCGTCGAACTTGTCGCCGGTGAAAAAGCCCAAGCCCAATTTGGCACTGCCCAGGGGGATGTCGGTTACACCAGCGCCCTGGTTGTCACCGTAGTTCAACAAGAAATAGTCGACGATGTGCACGTCCTGAATCCGCAGGCGGCGCTGGCCGACCCAAAATTTGGACTCGGGCGAAAAGCTCAACCCGCTGATTTCTACAAAGGCCTGCTCGGTGCCCACATTGCCACTGTTCCACTTGGCGGGCATGTACTCGACCTTGTAAGTCGCAGCGTCGGTCTTGAAAGTCTTGCTCAGGTCGATCTCGATGCCGTTGTCGCCTTCGTTGCCCAGGCGGTAGCCTTGCAAGTCGCCGCCGAGCTGGAAGCGGCCTTTGATGCCGTCCGATGTGCTGAACACCGGACCGCCGCGTGAGTAGCCGTGGAATTCGAATGTGCCGTCGTCGGCCTGCACGCTGCTAGCGCACAGTGCAGTAGCCATCGCAATGGCGCTGACAGAAAAAATGTGTTTCATGATGTGCTTCTATAGTGTTGAGGACAGAGCTGGGTCGCTGCGCGTAGCTGCGGCCTGTCCCGCAAATGCAAAATTTAAGAAAAAGCATCCCCCAGGGACGGCCCGCGCCGTCCTTTAAGCTGTCTGAGGGGTTTGGTTGGGCTACTTGGTAGCAGCGGCGGCTACCAGCCGCTTTTGGCCTTCGGCCACCGTAATCTTGTCGTCGTTCCAGAATTGGCTGACCACGTCCTTGATCGCGCCTTCAACGGCTGGCTTGATCGCCATACCGTGTGCCACGGAAGGTTGCAGGCTGCCCGTCTTGGCGGTTTCGACAAAGTCCTTGCTGGAGAGCTTGGCGCAGTCGTCAAACTTGTCCAGCTTCATGTTCAAGCGAACGGGTATCGACCCTTTGTTCAGGTTGAACACTTCCTGGAACTCGGGTCCCATGATCGCCGCAGCCAGGTCGCCCTGTGCCTTTTGCGAATCCGCCGATTTGAGCTTGAACATCGCAAACGAGTCCACGTTGTAGGTGAACGCGTTGGCTGTGCCCGGTGCTGCTGCACACAGGAAGTCTTTGCCAGGGACCTTACCCGCCGCCAGGAACTCGCCCTTGGCCCAGTCACCCATAAACTGGAAGCCGGCTTCGCCCTTCATGACCATGGCGGTGGCCAGGTTCCAGTCGCGGCCAGGGGAGGCTGCGTCGGTGTAACCCTTGATCTTGCGAAAGGTTTCCAGCGTCTTGGTCATCGTCTCGCTGCTGAGGGCCTTGGGGTCCAGCGCCACCAGGGCTTCATGGTAGAACTTCACACCGCCAACACCGAGCGCGACGGACTCAAAGGTCGTGAAGTCCTGCCAGTTTTGTCCACCATGTGCAACGGCAACCAGACCGGCTTTCTTGATTTTGTCGGCGGCTGCAAAGAACTCGTCGTAGGTCTTGGGCATGCCTGCCACGCCGGCTTTCTTCAGCACCTCGGGGTTGGCCCAGATCCAGTTCACGCGGTGCACGTTGACCGGTGCCGCGACGAAATTGCCCTTGTACTTCATGCCATCGGCCACGACCTTGGGCAGCAGGCTGTCCCACTTCTCGGCCTTGGCCACTGCATCCAGATTGGCCAGCACGCCTTCGGCCGCCCACTCCTGGATAGCCGGGCCCTTGATCTGCGCGGCGGCGGGCGGGTTGCCCGAGACCACACGGCTCTTGAGCAGCGTGGCGGCGTTATCACCACCGCCACCGGCCACGGCAAAATCTTTCCACACATGGCCCTTGGCCTGCATGATCTTCTTCAGCTCCGCGA
This sequence comes from Burkholderiales bacterium, assembly GCA_038317285.1. GTDB lineage: Bacteria > Pseudomonadota > Gammaproteobacteria > Burkholderiales > Burkholderiaceae_C > Allorhodoferax. The sequence goes on from JBBQBG010000012.1 coordinate 16,153, forward strand.
CCGATTTGGCTTCGCCACCAGAGGTCCAGTAGTGCAGCACTTCCACTTCACCGGCGTGGGCCGTAAAGGCCGCCGTCATGGCCAACACTGCCGCAGACAGGCAGCTTAGGCGCATACTTGAAACTTTCAACATGTCGTCTCCTTGTGTGCTCATCTGGCACGGGGGCCACGAGCGGGGTTGAATTCAAAGAACACCGCCGTCCTCGAATTAATTAATTGTTAATTAATTTTTAATTCAGGAATATAGGACTTACCCTAGGACCCATCAAAACGTCGCAAATGTGCGTCATCTTGGGCCCGAAAAAACGGGGTTGACGTCGCGTGCGCGTGCAGTTTATCGGCATCCGCACAAGGCGCGGCTGGTCCTACGCCTGGCAGCGAGTGGATCAGAAGGGGGATAGGTGCAGCTAAAACAACCGTGTGTCGTGCCGATATTTGAAATAGTCACGAGGCAAAAGTGCCTCTAGCCCTCGCGCAGTTTGCGGGTTACGCTATCAAATCTGTAGTGTCCGATTCACACGCGTGCCAAGCCATCGAGGCTGGAGATCGTGATATGGCGGCGGTCCACTTTGACCAAGCGTTGCAGCTGCAGCTCAGTGAAGGTGCGGCTGACCGTCTCTAGTGTCATGCCCAGAAAGCTGCCAATCTCACCGCGTGTCATCTTCAAGTGGAATTCAACCGCCGAGTAGCCGCGTGCGTGCAGGCGTTGCGACTGGTTGAGTAAAAAGGCGGCCAGGCGCTGGGCGGAGTTCAGGCTGCCCAACACCACCACATGGCTATAGTTGCGCACGATCTCGCGGCTGATCAGCCGCATCATGGTGCTTTGCATACCCCCTGCCGCTGCGCACATTTCGCTGAGATAGGCATATGAGAGTGTGGACACCTCAGAGTCCTCCAGCGCGGTGGTGCTGCTCGCATGCAAGCCTTCGGCAACTCCGTCCAGGCCCAGCAACTCACCCGTCATGTGGAAATTGCTGATTTGCTCGCAACCATCCGCGAGCACCAAGGTGGACTTGAACGAACCGCTGTGGACTGCGTACAAATATAGAAACGACTCGCCTTCGCGAAAAAGACAATCGCCTTGGCGAATTTTGCGTCGGCCGGCCATCATGTCGATCAGGCAAGCCGTATCGTTGCCAGTCGGGCACGGCAAACGGTCATTGGGCCGCGTCAAGAGATCTTGGTATTCGTGCCAAAGCCCAGCGTCTACAGGTGGGCTTGCCACTGCCGACTGCCGGCGCGGTTGTTCTAGCGCAATGTTCAAGCGATTCCCCTTGGTGGCAAGCCCCTGCCCACAACACTAAAAATGAACCAAGCTGGGTGGCGCGACTTGCTGGGGGCAACTATAGGACGCAGGGATTTTTCGCTCCGTGTGCTAACGCACTCAACGCCGCATCGGACTGGTGATGCACTTCACGGCCCGAAGGCCTTGTTTGAAGATATTGCCGAAGTCCATGCATTGGCCGGGCGCGATGACTTAGCCGGTGTTACTGGTGAGCCTTGCCCGTCCTGCCTTCCATCGCCATTGGGTGGGTCTCGGTCATACCGACATTCCCGACAGAATCCGACGCGTCGTGATGCGTTGTTCATCGCACATACAGAAGTTGCGTCACGAGTTACCGTTGTTTCCCTATCTTCAATTGCTTAAGGAGCATCTCATGGAAAACTCGATACTTGGAAATAACTTCACAGCCAAGGTTGGCCCGGTCAACGGGCGCGTCGGTGAAGCCGCAGCCAGCGCACATGGTGCCGTTGACAAAGTAGCTGCTGCAGCCGGCTCGGCAGTGCGAACGGTTGGCTCGGCGATTGACGATGCTGCGGCATCTGGTCACCAAGCGGTCAATAAGATCGAAGACACAGTGAAACCGGCTCAGCAGTGGCTCAATGAGAAGACCGATGCACTGCTGGCTGCCCCAAAAAACGCAGCTTCAGATGCACGGCAATATATTGTTGTGCATCCTTGGCAGTCGGTCGGAGTGGCTTTGCTGGCTGGAATGTTGTTGGGGCGCATAACGCGTTAACGCAAGCGGTCGGTGATTGCACTGTCTGCAAACAGTATTGAAATGGCGATGGCGGCTTCATAATCAACGTGGCAAACCTTGATGGGATCATGGGACGTCATGCCGTGCATTCCATTTTCCTTGTCAGCTACATGCGAAGATGAAATTTCCCGCGCACATTAGACGCATCTGTCTGCATTCACCGCCTGCGGTTTTCCTCACTTTCGGTTGCTTGGCATGGGTGCCACCTGCATCCGCACAAGGACGCATCCTGCCGGATATCAGCGTGACTGCGGCGCAGACAGAGGCAGCGCCTTTTGATGTGCCTGCGTCTGTCCAGTTGGTGGATATGGACCGCGTTCGCAGCAACGGTGGAGCCCTCGCCAGTCTGTCCGAAGTGCTCAACAACATTCATGGGCTTCAAGCAAGGGACCGTCAGAATCAGGCGCAGGATATCCAGATATCGATTCGCGGGTTCGGCGCTCGCTCCAGCTTCGGAGTACGCGGCATCCGGCTCTATGTGGATGGCATTCCCGCGACGATGCCCGATGGACAGGGTCAGGTATCTCACGTGGATCTGGCAACCGCTGGCGCGGTTGAAGTGATGAGTGGGCCGTTCTCAGCGCTCTATGGCAATGCGTCGGGTGGTGTGATTCAGATTTTTAGCGACGCTGGTGAAGCTCCAACGGCGCAATCCACGATCTTTTCAACCGGTAGCGACGGCTTGCTGCGGCTGGGCACCAAAGTGGCTGGTGCAGAAGGAAACTTCGGCTACTCACTGAGCGCGAATCGGTTTCTTGCAGACGGATACCGTGACCACAGCGCGTCACAGCGCACCGTGGACTCGGCTCGCTTCGACTGGCTCACCCAGAATGGACTGCAACTAACCCTGCTTGCGAACACCCTCGATCTGAGCGCTGACGACCCACTGGGCCTTACTCGGTCTGGGTTCGAGTCGATGCCGCGCAGTGTTGCCGCTTCTGCATTGCAATTCAACACGCGCAAGCTCGTCGCGCAGCGCCAAATCGGACTGATCGCCGAGCAGGCAGTGACCAACAGCGATAGGCTGCGGTTGATGGTTTACGGGGGCATCCGATCGACGGACCAGTATCTGGCCATTCCGGTCGCCGTGCAGGAAGCGCCGTCGCACCCAGGGGGCGTTATCGCGCTCAATCGGGACTTCGCTGGGATGGACCTGCGATGGACCCATCGTGCCGAACTGTTGGGCCGCAAGATGGTGGTGATCGGCGGCATCGCAGTCGATCTATTGGACGAACGTCGTCGTGGATACCAAAACTTCAGAGGAACCGTACAAGGCATCCAGGGTGCCTTGCGCCGCGATGAGAAAAACAAGGTCGGCACAGCCGATCCATATGTCAATATATCCTGGATGCCCGCACCGAAATGGACCCTTAACGCTGGCATGAGAGCGAGCGAAGTCAGGTTCACATCAGAGGACCGTTACGTCACTGCTGGCAATGGCGATGACAGCGGTAACACTGCTTACCGGGCATTGCTGCCGGTGGCTGGCGCCAGTTATGCGGCATCTGAGACGCTGCGTCTGTACGCATCGGTGGGCAAGGGCTACGAAACGCCTACGCTCAATGAGATCGCATATCGACCTACTGGTTCAACCGGGCTGAACTTTGCGTTGCGACCATCGAGCAGCCTTAGCGCCGAGGCTGGTGCCAAGTGGAGAGTCCTGCATGACGACAGTGGCACCCGCGTTGAGGCCGGGGTCGCATTATTTCAGTCGGACACGCTGGACGAAATCTCGGTACTGTCCAGTTCAGGGGGACGCACGGTCTACCAAAACGCCGGCGACACACGCCGACGCGGCCTGGAGGTTTCATGGGCTGCGCAACTTGCTGGCGATTGGCATGTGCAAACCGCCGTAACACGGATGGACGCAGACTTTGTGCAGGGTCTGAACCGTGGCAACCAGATTCCGGGCGTGGCCCGCGGCGCATGGAGTGGCGAAATGGCATGGCGCCCCAGATCGGGCTGGCGTGCCGGCATCGACGCCAAGGCGTTGGACGGCGTTTGGGTGGATGACGCCAACAGCGAGGCTGCCCCCGGCTTTGCCACATTTGGCACCCACCTTGGCTACGCATTCGACGCACGCGGCTGGAAGGTCTCGGGGTCATTGAGGGTCGACAACCTGTTCAACCGCCGCTACGCTGGATCGGTCATCGTCAATGACAGCAACAACCGTTATTTTGAGCCGGCACCCGGCCGCACCTGGACCCTCAGCGCCAGTGCAGCCTACACGTTTCCGTAGGCTCTGCGGTCAATCCACCCGGGCACCGGATGCCTTGACTACCTGCGCCCATTTTTTATGTTCGCTGTCGATCAACGCCACAAACTGCGCCGGTGTGTTGCCACTGGGTATGGCACCCTGTGCCAGCATCTTTTCATTGATGGTGGGGTTGCTTAGGGCGCGGGCCACCTCTTGCTGAATGCGGTTGACCAACTCGGGCGGGGTGCCGGCCGGAGCCAGCAGACCAAACCAACTGGTGGCCTCAAAACCCTTGAGTCCTGCGGCTTCCTCAATCGTGGGTAGATCGGGCAGCGCACTGGAGCGCGCGGCACTGGTCACCGCCAAGGCCTTGAGCTTGCCGCTCTTGATCAGTTGCATGGCCGAGGGCAGGTTGTCAAACATCACATCCACTTGACCACCGACCAGGTCCAGCAGCGCAGGGCCGGAGCCGCGGTAGGGAATGTGCGTCATGAAGAGACCGGTCTGGCTCTTGAACAGCTCACCCGCCAGGTGGATCGACGTGCCGTTACCGCTAGAGGCCATGTTGAGCTTGCCGGGCCTGGACTTGGCCAGCTTGATGAAGTCTTGCACGCTGTTGATGCCGTTGGCACGCGCCAGCTCAGCATTGACCACCATCACATTGGGCACGCCAGCCACCAGCGTGATGGGCACAAAGTCCTTGATCGGGTCATACGACAGCTTGGGGTACAGCGCGCGGTTGATGCCATGCGTGCCTACCGTGCCCATCAGCAGCGTGTAGCCATCGGGCGCAGACTTGGCGACAGCTTCAGCACCCAGGTTGCCACCCGCACCGGCTTTGTTGTCCACAATGAATTGCTGACCAAAGGCCTTGGATAACTCGGGTGCCACGGCGCGAGCCAGTATGTCGGTGGTGCCCCCGGGTGCAAAGGGCACCACGATGCGCACGGGCTTATTGGGCCAGGCGGGTTGGGCGAGGGCGCTTGTGCCGCCCAGGGCGAGCCCGGCGGCGGCAAGTGCTGCGAGCTTTACAGCGAATCTTCGGTTCGAACGCACGGTTGCCACGGCAGTCTCCTGTTGAAATGGTGTGAGGATCATCATAGCGGCCGGTCGGGTTCTTGCGGTGTCGCCAAGGCCCAGTCTGTGTGATCATTGGCCAATGACTCTTGACTGGACCAACCCCTACGCATCCGCCCGCTCCGCCGTGATGGGGCACAACATGGTCAGCACCTCGCAACCCTTGGCCGCGCAAGCCGGTCTGCGCATGTTGGCCGCAGGTGGCAACGCGGTGGATGCTGCCCTGGCCGCCGCGATGGCGCTGACAGTGGTGGAGCCCACGGGCTGTGGCCTGGGCAGCGATGCTTTCGCCATCGTGTGGGACGGCCATCAATTGCACGGTCTTAACGCGTCGGGGCGTTCGCCAGCGGCATGGAATGCAGATCGCTTCCAAGCCCGCTCGGTAATGCCTGACAAGGGTTGGGACACGGTCACCGTGCCGGGCGCAGTGTCGGCCTGGAGCGCCTTGTCGCGCCGCATGGGCCGCCTGCCGTTTGCGGCGCTTGCCGAGCCTGCCATTGCCTATGCGCGCCACGGCTTTGCGGTGTCGCCCATCATTGCGCGGCAGTGGGCCTTGGGTGCGGCGCGCCTGGGCGACCAGCCCGGGTTTGCCGCGTGTTTCATGCCGCAGGGGCGTGCGCCGCGCGCGGGCGAGCTGTTTCGCAGCGAGGCCCATGCCCGTTCGCTAGAAGCCATTGCTGCGAGCCACGGCGACGCGTTCTACACAGGCCCACTGGCGCAGGCCATGGCTGCGCATGCCAAGGCACATGGAGGGGCGCTGACCGAGGAAGATTTGGCCCGCCACACGGTCGACTGGTGCGGCACCTTGGCCCAGCCCTTTGCGGGCTCTGTAGTGCATGAGATACCGCCCAATGGCCAGGGCATTGCTGCCCTGATGGCGTTGGGCATGCTGGAGGCATTGGGCATAGGCCAGCAGCCCGTGGACGATATCGACACCGTGCACTGCGCGATCGAGGCCATGAAGCTGGCCCTGGCCGACCTCTACCAGTACAACGCCGACCCTGCCGCCATGCGCGTGGCCCCCGGCGCGCTGCTGGACCCGGCCTACCTGTCCGAGAGGGCGCGGTTGATTGACATGAGCCGGGCTGGTGATCCTGTTTACGGCGCCCCCCAACCGGGCGGCACGGTCTATGTTGCCGCAGCCGACGCGTCGGGCATGATGGTCTCGTTCATCCAGTCCAACTACATGGGTTTTGGTTCGGGGGTGGTGGTGCCTGGCACGGGCATCAGCCTGCAGAACCGGGGCCACGGCTTCTCGCTGGCGCAGGGCCATGCCAACCAGGTGGGGCCGGCCAAGCGGCCTTCGCACACCATCATTCCGGCCTTTGCAATGCACGCCGATGGCACGCCACAGATGGCGTTTGGTGTCATGGGTGGCCCCATGCAATCCCAAGGCCATCTGCAGATGGCTTTGCGCGTGCTGCGCTATGGCCAGAACCCGCAAGCCGCCGCCGATGCGCCGCGCTGGCGCGTGACCGGCGGGCGTGGCGTGGCATTGGAGGCCAACTTTGATCCCGCCGTCGTAAGCGCGTTGGCTGAGCGTGGTCACGCGGTGCAGACCGATGGCGGGGACGGCGTATTTGCCTTTGGCGGCGCGCAGCTCATTTTGAAGAGGGGCGACACCTATGCGGCAGGGTCCGATCCACGCAAGGATGGCCAGGCTGTGGCGTATTGATACGAGAGGAATCGGGTTGTAGCCCTCGTGCAATATGCGTATGCCGCTATAACAAATGTAGCATCTGCTTGACAACTTGGGGCACACCGTAGCTGAATGCTGCCCGGTTTGCGGTGCACGGGCCTAACACACTCACGATCCCCCAAAAGCCCTGCTACCCCCTGCTGCCCAAAAACAAGGCACGGTCTGCAAAGCCAAGGCCGGCGCGGCTTGCCGGGCTTGTGAACACGCTTATCCACAACCTAGCCCACACCCGCCAGGGGCAAGTATATTTTTAGCCTGGATCGCCGTGGGGCGGCTTGGCCCGCCTCCAGAACAGACCCAGCAGCGGCTTGACGCTGGTTCCGTGTAACAGGATAGACAGCGCCACGACGATCAACGTCAATTGGATCAACTGCAGTGCCAGCGGTTCGGGCAGGCCGTGTTGTATGGCGTACATCAGGTAATACAGCGAGCCCACACCGCGCACGCCAAACCAGGCCGACAGGCCGCGAATCTTCCACGGCGTGCCGGTGCCCAGGGTGCCGACCAGCACACTGAGTGGGCGCGCCACCAGGAACAAAAACAAGCTCAGGCCCACTGCGGCCCAGCTCCACGAATCCCGGAACAGCGTGCCGCCAATCAAGATCACCAGCACCATTTCTGACAAGCGCTCCAGATGTTCTTTGAACACCAGCGAGCCCTCGCTGACCGTAGGCAGCGGCTCAGTTCCCTCAGGTGTCTGGTTCTTTTTTGCGAGACGGAGTTCGGTCTGGCGCAGCGCCACGGCCGCAAAGAACACGGCCAGAAATCCCCAGGCATCGACCATCACGCACAGACCGTAGACGAAACCGATCAGCCCCAGGCCGAGAAAGTCGTCCATCAACGCATGGTTGTGCGGGCTGCGCCGCAGCATCCAGCCCACGCGGGCTAGCGCCATGCCGGCCAGCACGCCAATCGCAATGGCGCCCACGGTTGCCCACAACACCTCCACCACCAGCCAGTGCAGCCCTCCATCGCCAAGTTCATGCAGGCCCAGCAAGCCCAGGCCCAGCATGACAAAGGGGAAGGCGCTGCCGTCGTTCATGCCAGCCTCGCAGGTCAGCGTAAAGCGCAATTGGTCGCGGTCGCCGGGGTGGCGGATCTGCACATCGGTGGCCAGCACGGGGTCGGTCGGCGCCAAGATGGCACCCAAGAGCACCCCCGCACCCACTGGCAGGCCGAGCACCAACACGGCGAATGCCGCCACCAAGGCCACGGTCACCGCCATGGACACGGTGGCCAGCAAAATGGGCGTGCGCCACCGGGTGAACGAGAAAGCGCCCGGCATTTTGACGCCCGCTGAAAACAGCGATATCAAGACCACCACTTCCGTCAAAGTCTCCAGCAAAGCGGATTCCTTGAGCGGGTTGAAGTGGAATAAATTGAGGGCGCTGGGCCCCACCAGCATGCCCACGCAGAAGTAGATGATGGCCGGTGTAACAGGCAGGCGCTGCAGCACGGTGGCCGTCAGGCCCCGCACCAGCAGCAGGCCACCAATCAGCAAAAACCACTGCGCAGCTGTCATGGGGTCGGTGTGGCTTAGTGGACGACGAATTCGTAGGTGACGACTTCACTTTCAACCATGTCCAGGATGTCGTTCAACGCATCGTCGTCTTCGGTGCTGGACCAGGTTTCTTCCGGGTCGGCAGCAAACAGGGGCTCGATCGCCAGATCCAGGTACTGCTGGTTGGGCAGCTTCAGAACCTGGCCGCCTTCGGACGTCTGGACCAGCTCCCAGTCGTCGGGTACGGACATTTCTAGTGCGATGGTGATATTGAGTTTTTTCATGGATCATCCTTTTCTTGAGAGGGGGGAGGTTAACCGATGCCTGTGACCGGCCGTGACTGGAACTGACCGGACGTATCCAGCCAGTGGTTTTAGCGCCGCAAGCCGCGCTCTAGCAGCTCAAACAATGCTTCGCTCAGAAACGCGAGCATGGCCGCGGGCAGGGCACCGGCCAACAGCAGCTCGCGGTCGTTCAGCGCCAGGCCGGTGACGATACGTTCGCCAAAGCCACCCGCACCCACAAAGGCGGCGATGGTGGCCGTGCCAATCGAGATGGCCATAGCGGTGCGTATGCCGGCCAGTATGGTCGGCAGGGCCAATGGCAGCTCGACGTGGCGCAGGCTTTGGGCATCGGTAAGCCCCAGCGATTGACCGGCCATGCGCAAGCCCAGAGGCACTTGGGCCAGTCCCGAAGCGGTGTTGCGCATGATGGGCAAGAACGCATACAGGGTCAATGCAATCAGCGCGGGCAGCGTGCCAATGGCGCCCAGCAGTGAAATAAGCACGGCCAGCATGGCAATGGCCGGCACGGTCTGCAGCAGGCCAGTGGCACCGAGCACCGTGGCGCTGATGCGCGGGTGGCGGATGGTCAGCACCGCTATGGGCACACCCAGCAGTGTGGCCAGCACAACCGCGGATACCACCAACAGCAGGTGTTGCGTGGCCAGGCGGGTGAGGTCCGGCGCTAACAGTTTTGCCCAAAAGCCGCGTTGCGCTGGGTCTTTGCCTGCGGTGCCCGGCACTGCCGCCGCACTTGTGCCTGCGCGTGCGAGCACCGCCAACTGGTCTCGCGCAATGACGTCAAAAGCCACACCTTGCAACTCTGCGCGGGCATTCATCGCAATCATCATGGGCTCATCCACTCGACCCGCTAGCCCTTGCAGAGCAGCCCAGGCCTGGGGATGGCGCATGGGCACATCCAGGCGGTACAGCAACACGGCGTCATAGCGCGGAAAGTAATGCTGGTCGTCATCCAGCACGCGCAGCCCCAGTGAGTCGATCTTGGCATCCGTGGTGTAGATGTCGATGGCATCCACCTGTTTGGAGCCAATGGCGTCGTAGGCCAGGCCATGGTCCAGGCCCGCAGGTGTTTGCTTGAGGCCATAGCGTTGGGCCAGGCCGCGCCAGCCATCTGCGCGGCCAATGAATTCGTTGGACAGCCCCAGCTTCAGATCAGGGTGGGCCGCCAGATCGCTCAAGCGGGTGATGCCTCTGGCCTTGGCATCGGCCGCACGCATGGCCAGCGCGTAGCCATCGTTAAAACCCAGGGCGACATCGACGCCCAAGCCCAGCGGTTCCAGGGCTTGCTGCATCTGCGCTAACGTCATCGGGGCGGTGCTTTTCAAGATCTCTTGGCTGATGGTGCCGGCGTATTCAGGGTAGAGGTCAATCTGCCCGGCGCGCAACGCCTCGTAGACGATAGCCGTGTTGCCCAGGCCCGAGCGCACTTGGGGCGGCACGGCAGTGTGGGGCGCGGCTTGCTGGGCCAGCAGTTCGGCCAGTATGTAAGACTCAGTGAATCGCTTGGAGCCTATGCGCAAAGGGGTGGTGTTGCTGTCTGCCGAAAAGGTCAGCGTGCTAGCCGACATCAGCAAGGTGGCCAATAGCCCAAGCAAGATGCAAGGTGTGCGGCGGGTCCAACGTAACAGGTGCATGGTGGTGTTGGAGAGGGTAGTGGTTGTGGGATTACGCGCCCAATTTGGCGCTAAGGTCGGCCGCATCGGGCACTGCAACAACGGTGTTGTGCTTGTCGGTATAGGGGCCGCCGCCCGGCTCGACCGCACCCTGTGCGTCGTAGCCAATCGCCTTGAATTTCCAGACCTGCGCTATGCGCTTGAGGTTGCCCACATGGGTGCCATCCGGCAGGTGCACGCTGTGGACATTGGCGTTAACGGGTGTGAGGGTCAGCAGGGTCACGGTGGCGAGCGGCGGTTGGGTGCGGTTGGGGTCGGTTTTTTCAGGGGGCAGCGCGAAGGTTAACCCAAGTACCATGGGCTCAACACACCCACTACGGCCAAAACCCCAAATGGAAAACCACTCACCATCGCAGTCTGCCCCAGCCCTGCCCACGCAATTCATCCGCGCGTTGCAGCTAGACCCATTGCAACACCCGCGCGGCCTGGCGTACCTGAGCGCCGCCAGCGGCCTGGTGCGGGTGCGTCAGCGCCTCTATGTGGTGGCTGACGAAGAATTGCACCTGGGGGTGTTTGACGACGCCATGGCAGTGGGCACGCTGGTCCGACTGCTAGAGGGTGATCTGCCCAAGGATGCGGGCAAACGCAAGAAAGTCAAACCCGATTTTGAGAGCCTGGCCCTGCTGCCGCCCATGCCCGGTTGCCCGGCGGGCGCACTGTTGGCGTTGGGTTCGGGCTCCAAAGCCAACCGCGATACGGCAGTGTTGATCGCGCTGGACGTGCAGGGCCTGCCCAACGGGCGCATGGCCGTGGTCGACTTTGCTGCCGTGTACGCGCCGCTGCGCAAACGCTTTGTGGACCTGAATATTGAGGGCGCCCTGGTCGTCAGTGGCGACCTGTTGCTGCTGCAACGGGGCAACAAGGGCAAGGCACCCAATGCCATCGTTCGATTCGACTGGAACCTGATAGCCCCTTGGCTGGCAGGCGTGCAGACCCAACCGCCACCGGCGAAGAGCGTGCAGTTGATGGACCTGGGCACGGTGGATGGCGTACCCCTGGGCTTTACCGACGGCGCTGCGTTGCACGGTGGCGCTTGGGCGTTTACCGCGGTGGCAGAAGACACCGCCGACAGCTACCTGGACGGTGCTTGCGTAGCATCGGTCGTGGGCACCGTGGGGGCAGATGGCAAACTACAGCAATTGCACCGCATCGACGGCGCGCCCAAGGTCGAAGGCATGGCGGTGTTGGCCGATGGAAGCGATTGGGTGTTCACCTTGGTGACCGATCCCGATGACCCGGCCACCGCCGCGCAAATTTTGCAGGTGCGATTGCCGGTGTAAATACGCAGCCACTTTTAGAAACACAAACGCAGGCGTCACCGCATGGCTGGCAGGTAGCACGGCTTGTTGTCAAACAGCAGGTCAAACTCAAACGTCTCACCCACCCGTGACGGGACCACTTGCACGCGCTTGGCCCTGGTGGCCAGTTTGGTGCGCGCCTATGCCAAGGCCCACATAGAAATGCGTGCCGCCCGGCGCCAGTGGCGTTTGGTGTCCCGATACAGGTGGTCAAAATGGTCGTGTGAAATCCCCACTACATCGATGCTGCGCGGCTTGCGTTCTGCTCCAATGCCTCGCACTCGGTGGCCAGTCGTTGGGTGGCCCGGCGGTGCGCTGGGTTTGGGGTGTATTCTGGGTGTCGCAATTATTGGTCACCTGGCGACTTCGCAGCCCGCAGCCGGTGGCTGTGTAAGCTTTACAAACCCATTTCCTGAAAGACTCTGCGTTGAACAGCGACACTAAGCAGGCCGCCAATGTGGCGCCTGACGATGAAACCTATTGGGCTGGTATTGCCGCGCAATATACGGTGAGCCCGGACTTCATCAACCTCGAGAACGGCTACTTTGGCACGCAGGCCACACCGGTGTTTGCCGCCTTTCAACGTCACCAGGCGCAGGTTAACGCCGAGAGCTCCTACTTCTTGCGCGAGCGCTTTGCCAGCCGGTTGGAAGGCGTGATGCAGACCTTGGCGCACTTTTGCGGCGTGCCTCGGCACGAGCTGCTGCTGACCCGCAACCTGATCGAGGGTATGAATGTCTTGCTGCAGGGTTACCCGTTCGAGGCTGGCGATGCCGTGGTCTGTGCCACCCACGACTATGACACCGTATTGGAGACGCTGGAGATGGTGCAGCAGCGCAAGCATATTGACCTGGTTCGTGTCCGCGTGCCATTGAACCCCGACAGCGATGCGCAAATTGTTAGCCTGTACGAGCGGGCCATCACCGCACAAACCAAGGTGATTTTGGTAACCCACATGGTGCACCTGACCGGCCACATCATGCCCGTGGCCAAGATCGCCGCCATGGCGCGACGCCACGGTGTGGATGTGGTGGTGGACGCCGCCCATTCGTTTGCGCACATCGATTACCAATTCCCAGACCTGGGTGCAGACTTTGTGGCCGTCAATTTGCACAAGTGGTTGGGCGCGCCGCTGGGCGTCGGTCTGCTCTATATCCGGCAACCCCGCATAGCGGAGATCGCGCCCTTGTATGGCGACGTCCACACCGCGCGCGACGATATCCGCAAACTGGGGCATGTCGGCACCGTACCGCCCGCGCCCATTTTGAACATCGTCGATGCGCTGGACTTTCACTTGGCACTGGGTTCGCGCAACAAGGAGGTGCGCCTGCGCTACCTCAGCCAATATTGGCTGGCGCAGGTCCGCAGCCTGCCAAACGTAGAAGTATTGACCCCGCACGACCCGGCGCGCTCGTGTGCCATTGCGGCATTCCGCATCCGTGGCATGGCGGCACAGGAAGTTGTGCGGCGCCTGATGGACGAACACTCAATTTTTACCGTGGCGCGCGACGTGGACGGTGTGGGCGCCGTGCGCGTCACCCCCTATCTGCATACCCGTCTGGGCGACTTGGACACACTGGTCGCCGCCATCCGAAAAATTTGCGCGGAGCTGGTGGCGTGACGGTGGGTGATGGCCAATCCAAGCTAGCAGAAAGCCGACTCTCACACCATTCGGTATGGGGGCATTTGGCGTTTTATGCATCGCTATTTCTGTCGCGCCTTGGGGATCAGGTGCTGTTGTTTCTCGTTCCCTTGGTGGTGTTCCAAACGACGCACAGCGCGGCCTGGTCGGGGCTGGCGTTCTTTGTAGAAACACTGCCGCGGTTTCTGAGCTTTCCGGTATGCGGGGTGTTGTGCGACCGGATGTCTCCCTTGTTCTTGTTGCGCACCAGTCAGCGCTTGCGCGCCGCCGTGTGTCTGTTCGGCATGGCGGGCTTTGCGGCTTTTGGTGGCTTGGCCTGGCTGGTCGTGTTGTCGGCCTTGTGCGGTATTTTTACCACCCAGGGCACGATGGCGCGCGAGGTGATGCTGCCGCAGATCTTTCGCGCGCAGCGCTTTGAGAAGGTGGCTGCGCAATCACAAATCGCTGACCAGTTGGGCACCGTACTCGGGCCCCTGGCGGCGGCCTTGTTGTTGAACCATTGGCACTGGGCATGGGTGGTGGCAGCCTGCGCGTTGGTGTTTGTTGCGGCCGATGCCTGCTTGGCCGTGTGGCGGCGCATCAGCACTGTGGTGCTGGCCGCGCCACAGCATCTGCTGGCCGCGCCACAGCATCTGCTGGGCAGCCATTGGCTTCAACCCTACCGGACGGGTTTGGGCCATGTGCGCCGCTTGCCCGGCTTGAAGCAATTGATTGTGATCACCGCCGGTGTCAACCTGGTGCTGGGCGCCACGCTGGCGACGTCTGCCGCCATGTTGACCGGCTGGCACCAGCGCACGAGCGCCGACTACGCCCTGCTGCAAACGGCCGGTGCCGTGGTGACGGTGGTGATCCTCGTGGTGCTGGCCCGCGTGCGCATGCCGCTCTTCCTGATTGGCGTGCTGTCGTGTGGCGGTGTTTTTGTGGGCGGTCTGGCCACTGCGGTCAGCCCCGGTCCTTGGGGCTATGCGCTGGGCTCCATGTTGGTGGTGGGATTTGACAAAATGGTCAACGTTTACATCCGCACCCACCGTGCGCGCGTGATCCCGGTGGCTGACCTTGGCAAGACGACCGGCATCATCGCGATGTTGAACAACCTGTCGCAGCCCCTGGCGGGCCTGGTGGTGGGCGCCTATGCAACCGGAGCAGACAGTCGCGGCGTCATCTTGGTGCTGACCTTGGTGATGGGATTCATCGTGGTTGCGGCCGGCTTGTCGTGGCGCAAGCTGGTCTGCGCAAGCACGGAGCGGCCCGGTCAATAGATCGAATGCCCTAGCTTGCAATCGGCTCGAAATCGTCTTGGGTGAACGCCCGTAACACCAAGCGGTCGGATCTATCTGAGGCGGGGGATGGCGGTGGTCATGGAAAGTAACCCTTATCGGGGTTTTTGCGATGCTCAGAGCAAACACTCTGGCAAAAACGGCCTGTAGCCCTCGTGGAATATGCCTGTATTGCTATCAGATTAGAAGCGTCTTGAGAGAAATCTAAGCCGCTGCCTGCACGCGCCGCGCCAACAGCAGGCCCGCACCTGCACCGCCCAGCAGCGTGGCGCAGGCGCGGTTGAACACCTGCTTGGCCCGTGGGCGGCCCAGGAGCTTGCGCATGTGCAGGCCCATATAGGCGTACAGCGCGATTGCCACGCACTCCAGCAGCAGAAATAAGGCACCCAAGACCAGGAACTGGGGCCCCGTGGCCTGCGCCGGGTTCACGAACTGCGGCAGAAAGGCCGTAAAGATCAGGATCGCCTTGGGGTTGCCTGCGGCCACCAAGAACTCCTTTTTGGCCAGTGCCAACAGGCCGCCGTCGCCATCCGCCTGCGGGCTTGCGCCCGCGTCGTCGGTGGGTGCCCGCCACAGCTGGTAGGCCAGGTACAGCAAATACGCCGCGCCCACGATCTTGATCACCTGGAAAACGATCTCGGAGGTCTGCAACACCACGGCCAAGCCGGCCGAGGCCAGGGCCAGCATGCCGGCAAAGGCGATGAGCCGTCCCCCACCGCCCGCGCAGGCGCGCACAAAGCCAAAGCGGCTGGCGTGGTGGATAGATAGCAGGTTGTTGGGGCCGGGCGCCATGTTCAAGGCAAAACAGGCGGGTACGAAGAGCAGCAGGGTGGCGGTTTCCATGGGGAGGCTGGGCGATGGTTGTCGATCGGCGTGCCGCTCGGATAGCGGGCCACTATATCCCATGCACGGCGCGGTTTCGGTGGCCGCTGTCGCTCGTGAACGCGGTCGCTGCGCTTACACTGCCGGGCAAGTCGCCAACCACCGCCACGGGTCCAAGACCCTGCATCCCCATCCTTTCCATGCGTCCCAGCCCAAGCCCCACCGAGCCCCATGTCGCCCGCCTTTTTATCTACCCGATCAAGTCGTGTGCTGGCATTGAACTGCCCACCGCGCGCCTGACCGAAACGGGGCTGGCGCATGGCCTGGGCCAGACCCTGCGCGTGGGCCAAGCGCTGGAACTGGACTACGGCTTCGAATAGGTGTCCGCCCAACGAAAAGGATTCATCCTGACCCGCCGCTGGTGGGACACGCCTGCGGGTACCGAAATCGAGTATTGGCTGGCAACGGACGCGGGGCCGCTCAAAGTGCTGCTAACCGGTCAGACCTCGGTGGCCTTTGCTGAAACCCAACACAGGGCTGCGGTGGAGGCGCAACTCGCCACCCTGCCGGGCATGCAGTTACGTGAACTCGCACTCAAGACCTTCCAACAAGCCCCTGTCTTAGGGGTCTATGCCAAGCACTTTCGCCAGTTGGGGCAACTGGCGCGCAAGCTTGAATCTCAACAGATACCCCTGCTGGAAGCCGACGTCAGGCCACATGACCGCTACCTGATGGAGCGCTTCATCACCGCCGGTGTGTCGGTGGAAGGCGGCCGGCTCAAGCCAGAACCCGAATACCGGCCGGTGCTCACCGTGGTGTCGTTGGATATCGAGACCAGCGAACACCAGGAACTCTATTCCATTGCGCTGGATGGCACGGCAGAACGCGTCGTCTTCATGCTGGGCGAGCCGCCGTCAGCGCCCAAGTCTGCGCATCAATCTGCGCCTGCCGAGCCCATGGACTTTGCGCTCATCTACTGCCCGAGCCGCCAGGCCATGGTGGAGAGCCTCAACGCGTGGTTCGAGCGCAATGACCCCGACGTCATCATTGGATGGAATGTCATCCAGTTCGACCTGCGCGTGCTCCAAAAGACTGCGGACGCGTGTGGCGTGCCGCTCCTCTTGGGGCGGGAGCGCCGACCCATCGAGTGGCGGACCCATCCGCGCAAACAAGGCTACCTCTTTGCACCCACGCCCGGCCGCATCATCATCGACGGCATCGACGCGTTAAAGGCCGCGGTGTGGAGCTTCCCCTCGTTCAGCCTGGAGACCGTCTCGCAGACACTGCTGGGCGAGGGCAAATCCATTGGGGACGCCTACGACAAGATGGCCGAGATCAACCGGCGTTACCGGGAAGACAAACCGGCCCTGGCCCACTACAACATCCGGGACTGCGAGCTGGTCTTGCGCATTTTCGAGAAGGCGAAGCTGCTGCAGTTTGTGATGGAAAGAGCGCACACGACGGGCTTGCCTGCCGACCACTTCGGTGGCTCCATCGCCGCCTTCAGCCACCACTACCTGCCGCGCATGCACCGCCTGGGCTATGTGGCGCCCAGCGTGGGTGAGATCCAGCGCAAGGCCTACCCTGGCGGCTACGTGATGGACTCCAAACCCGGCTTCTACGATTCTGTCGTGGTGCTGGACTACAAGAGTTTGTACCCCTCCATCATTCGAACCTTTTGTGTGGACCCGGTGGGCTATGCGCATGGCCAACACGCCGCTGACCCTGACGCGCAAATCAAGGGTCCGATAGGCACGCTCTTCTCGCGCGACACGCATTGCCTGCCAGAGATCGTGACCACGCTGTCGCGCCGCCGCGATGAAGCCAAGCGCGTCAAGAACGAGCCCCTGTCGCAGGCGCTGAAGCTGCTGATGAACTCGTTCGCCGGGGTGCTGGGGGCGAGCGAATGCCGCTTCTTCAACCCCGAGCTGGTGTCGGCGGTGACCTTGCGCGGGCACGACATCGTCAAGCGCACCCAGGAGTTTGTGGAGAACCGTGGTTACGACGCCATCTACGGTGACACCGACTCCATCTTCATCTGGCTGGGCCGCACCCACAGCGACGCAGAAGCCCACGCGGTTGCCGCAGAACTGGTGCGTGACATCAATGCCTGGTGGGCGCACACGCTTCAAGAGCAGCAGGGCTTGGAGAGCTTTCTGGAGATCGAGCTCGACACGCACTACAAAAAGTTTTTCATGCCCACCATCCGTGGCTCGGACGTCGGTAGCAAGAAGCGATACGCCGGCCTGAGCGTAGACGCGGCA
>JBBQBG010000013.1:0-33590 GCA_038317285.1 Burkholderiales bacterium
GAATAGCGTCCACGATTTCCAGGCAAAAAAGGCGCAAAACGCGCAACTCAGGATATCGACCACGATCTGCCGGATGCGATTCACCGCGGCCGGCAAGATGCTCGACACCGCCTCGATGCCGATATGACCGCGCTGCGCCTGTACCCAGGCACCACACAGGAAGGTGGCGCCGACGAGGGAGAAGACCGCAGCCTCATCCTGCCAATCGGTGTTGGCCTTGAAGTAATAGCGCGAGACCACGCTGTAGGTCAGCACCAACGAAGCCACCAGCAACGCCAGCATGCCCAGCAGCACCATCGCCTTGTTGATCCACAGCAGCAGTTGGGCCAGTGGCCGCAAAAAGCCCGGCGTATCCGGGTCTATGCCAACGGCGATGGGCCCCGCATTCAGGGCAGCATCGCTCACAGCAGTTTCTGCGCGGCCTTGAGCAGCCCGGCGCAGGATTCGTTCTTGTCGTTGAAGTCTTTCCATGCGGTCTCACGGGCGATGGCCTGCCATTTTTTCAACGTGGGCTCGTCCATGTCGTAGACCTTGGCACCGGCCTTGGCATAGATTTCGGCAGCGGCCTTGTCATCTGCCTTGGCGGCGTCGCGGGCAAACACTTCCAGCTCGCCACCCACCCCCATCACCACGTCCTGCTGGGCCTTCGGCAGTTTGGCAAAAACCTCTTTGGACATCATCAGCGGTTCGAACATGAACCAGTAGGTCTTGTCACGCCCGGACGTCAAGTGCTTGGCGATTTCTTCGAGCTTGAAGGAGATGAAGCTGGTGCTCGACGTCATGGCTGCGTCCATTGCGCCAGTCTGCATGGCTGCATAGATTTCGTTGGACGGAAGCGTGATGACGGAGGCACCGGCCTGCTTCAACATCATGTCCATCTCGCGGCTGCCGCCGCGCACTTTCAAGCCCTTGGCATCGTCCGGCGTCAGCAGCGGGCGCGTACGGCTGGCCACGCCACCGGCCTGCCAGATCCAGCTGACGATGATGACGCCCTTGTCGTCCAGCACCTTGGCCAGCAGTTTGCCGACCTCTGCTGTCTTCCACGCCGCGCCCTGCTCGTAGCTGGGCACCAGAGCCGGCATCAGTCCGATATTGGTCTCGGCCACTTCGCCGCCAGCGTAGGACAGCGGCACCAGGCTCATGTCGAGCGCGCCCTTGCGCATGGAGGAGAACTGCGCGTTGGTCTTCATCAGCGAAGAACCGGGGTAGACCGAAGCCTTGAGCGCGCCCGCTGTGCGTTTTTCAACTTCGACCGCAAACTTGCGGCACAGTCGGTCGCGGAAATCGCCCTCGGTTAGCGTGCCACCAGGAAACTGGTGTGAGATCTTGAGGCCAGCACCTGCGGCTTGTGCCCACACATTGCTGCCCGCCATGCTGGTCAAGCTGGTGAAGGCGCCGGCACCCAGGCCTTGCGCAAAACTACGCCGTGTCAAAGTCATGTCTGTCTCCTCGTATATTTATGAAATCCAACTGCACAAACCGCTCGCAGCCCTTCGCGGTGTTACCCGCCCAAGAACAATTGCTGCACCGAACCCGAAACCGGTATTTTTCCCTCTGCCAACTGGCTCCTGTGTTTATCCAGGCGCTTCAAGTCATACAGGTAGTTCACCATCAAACCGTAAGACTGTTTGATGCCCTTGCTGGAGGGGTCACCCGCCCAATTGAGCCTCTCCACGCGTGCGCCGTTGCCCAAATGGAAGCGCGCCACGGGGTCTATCGGTTTGTCGTTCACGGTGGCTTGGCCCAGATAGTGTGCGGCGCAGCGCATCAGCATCTGGCGCACCGGTGATTTGTCGGGCAAATGCAGGCTGGTTTCCGCAGCCGCCAGGAAGTGCGTGGCACCCGGTGGCTCAAAGCCCACGGCGCGGCCCAGTGCAGCGCGCTCTTTGTCGTCCAGTGCCGCCAACATAGCGGTGGCGTTTTTGTTGAGCCACGATCGGAAGCCCGGAATGGGCGACAGCGTGGCAAATATCTTGAGCTTGGGGAATTCTGCGTTGAGCGATTCCACCACCCGCTTGATCAGCGAATCGCCAAAGCTCACGCCCCGCAAACCGCCCTGCGTGTTGCTGATGGAGTAGAAAATGGCCGTGGTGGCCTTAGCCAGATCGGCATCTGCCGCCAGTTCGTCCAACAGCGGCGTAATGTTGCTGGCCATGGCATCGACCAGTGCCACTTCGACAAAGATAAGCGGCACGTCGGGTAACCGGGGGTGGAAGAAGCCGTAGCAGCGGCGGTCGCTGTCCAGCCGGTTTTTGACGTCGGCCCAGCTTTTGATGTCGTGTACGGCCTCGTACTTGATCAGCTTCTCGATCAACGACGCGGGTGAATCCCAGCTGATGCGACGCAGGTCCAAAAAACCCACGTCAAACCAGGTGGAAAACATGTATTCCATTTCCACATCGAGCGCCATCAGCCGCTTGTCATGCTTCAACGCAGACTGCATTTCGGCCCGCATATCCACCAGGAACTGAATGCCGCCCGGGTACACGCTGAAGCGCTGCAACAGCCGCCTGCGCGGCGACACGGTGGCACGGCGGTAGTTGACCTCGGCCACTGCCTCATCCGGCGTTCCTACAGCCGCCGCGAACTGCGCCTGCGCCGCTTTTACCTTTTGCGGGTCGGCCACAAACTGCTCGCTCATCAACAACCACAGATCGCGCCGCCGCTGCGCGGTAGCGCCCGTGTACCAGTCAGCCATGGCGCTGGCGCGGCGGCCGCCTTCAACCTCGCTGATACGGGGGTCGATCATGGCCTGGAGCTCTTCCAGGCTACGGCGCAGCATGCGGGGTGACAGCGCCTCGTCCGTGCGGCGCAGCGTGGCCTTGATCCGCTCATGGGTGGAACGTGAACGCGCACCGTTTTCGGCGGCAGGCTTGTCAGTCGTTGCTATTGTTTTGGTAGCTGCATGCGCAGACTCCACGAGGGCTAGTGGCCTATTTGACTCAGGGCTTATGGCTGGGCGCAGCTTGGAGACACCATGGCTCAGCCATTCAGGCGTCTTCATGCCAGCAACCTGCTTTTCTGTTCACGGGCCAATACGCGCAGTGCCTCGCGCTGGCGCGTCAGATGGGTGCGCATCGCGGCGTCGGCGCCCTCGCTGTCGCGCGAGCGCAGGGCCGCATAGATTGCCAGGTGCTCTGCCAGACTTTGCTCCAGTCGACCCGGCGCATGCAATTGCTGCTGGCGCGCCAGCTTGAGGATCTTGCGCAAATCGGCTATCGCCTGGGCCAGCCAGCGGTTGTTGGCCAACGTGATGATGGCCTCGTGGATGCTGAAGTTGGTTGCGTAGTAGTCGTTGATGCGTTTGGCGTGGGCATGTTCGGCCAGCCGGGCGTGCATGGCGTCGAGGGCGGCGATGTCGGCATCACTGGCGTTGCGTGCAGCTTCAAAGGCACAGCGCCCCTCCAGCAAGGCAATTACCGGGAATATCTCATCCAGATCCTGCTCCGTAACCTGGTTGACGAAACTGCCCCGGCGCGGCTCGTGGCGCACCAAGCCCTCGGCGGCCAGCACCTTCAAGGCCTCGCGCAGCGGAGTGCGGGAGATTTTGAGGCTCTCGCAGAGTGCCCCTTCATCGATAAAACTGCCCGGCGGCAAAGTGCCGGCAAAAATTTGGTCCCGTAACCGGACGGCCACTTCTTGGTGCAGGGAATTGTGAACCAGGCGCATAGTGTGGGCGGCGATCAGTCGTGTGTAGTTATCGGTTATTTTCAATAATTACACATAATTATGCTGATGCAACCGAACGCTGGCAAGGTCTCAGACCCCCGGACAAACCCGGGGTTCACACAATTTATTTGGAGAGTGCAGACCGGGCTTTTGCCCAGAACCAGAAGACGATGCCACCCACAATCATGGGCACGCAAAGCCACTGCCCCATGCTCATACCGAGCGACAGCAGGCCCAGATGCGCGTCGGGTTCGCGGAAGAACTCGGCAATGAAACGGAACACGCCATATCCAAAAAGGAAGGCGGCAGCCACCTGACCTTGCTTGCGCTCTTTGCGCGCATACAACCACAGCAGTACAAACAGCAGAACACCTTCCATCAGAAACTGGTAAACCTGTGAGGGATGGCGCGGCAGGTCTCCCGCGCCTCTGAAAACCATACCCCAGGGCAGCGACGGGTCGGCAAGGCGCCCCCAAAGCTCGCCGTTGATGAAGTTGCCTACGCGCCCCGCCGCCAGGCCCGTGGGCACGCAGGGCGCCACAAAATCGGCTACCTGCCAGAAGGGCTTTTTGCGCGAGTAGGCAAACCAGATCATGGCCACGATCACGCCCAGCATGCCGCCATGAAAGCTCATGCCGCCCTGCCAAACATAAAACACCTCCAAAGGATGCGACAGGTAGTAGGCCGGCTTGTAGAACAGGCAGTAACCTATGCGCCCTCCTAGTACCACGCCCATGACGCCCATGAACAAAATGTCTTCCACATCCTTGAAAGACCACGCGCCTGGTCCTTGGATCGACGCGAAAGGTTGGTGGCGTAAACGCAGACGCCCCAGGAACATGAACAGCGCAAAGGCAGCCAGGTAGGTCAGGCCATACCAGTGCACAGCAACGGGACCCAATTGCAGGGCGACGGGATCAATTTGGGGGTGAATCAGCATGCCGGTATTTTGCACGCAAGACCGGGCTGCTTTTGTACGACGGATTCAGCGGTGCGGGGCGAACTCCAAAAACCGCTCCAAGACCGGGCTGGATTGCAACCACACCAGGCTGGTCTCGCAGCTGGGCACCGTGTCTTTTACCGCGCGGTAGACCACGCCGGAGCGCTGGAACTGTTGCACGCTGGCAGGCACCCAAGCCACACCCAACCCGGCCGATACCAGGTTGACGATGGTTTGCATCTGAATGGCCTCTTGCGCCACGTTGGGCAACCGTTCGGCCGCGTGGTACATGCCAAAAATGGCGTCGTACAACGATGGCACGATACGCCGAGGGAAAGTCACCAGCGGTTCTTGCCAGATGTCCTGCAACGACAACTGCTGGGCATGCGCCAGAGCGTGTTGCTCAGGTATCGCCAGCACCAGTGGCTCACTGGCCACCAGCAGGCGCTGTAAGAAAGGCGGTGCGAAGCCAGGCGCATGCAGCACAAAGCCGGCGTCCAACTCGCCGCGCTCCAGCAAAGGCAGTTGTACATCGCCCGTGCCTTCCAACAACTCCAGCTTGACCGCCGGGCATACCTTTCGAAAAGCCATGGTCCATTCAGGGAGTAGCGAATACCCAGCCGTCGACACGAACGCCAGCCGCAGGCGACCGGCCTCCCCCACCCCAGCAGCGCGGGCCAGCCCCGCCAGATCGCGTGCACGCTGCAGCAGATCATGGGCCAGCGGTAGCAACGTCTGGCCCGCCGCAGTTAATTGCACGCTGCGTTTGGTGCGGTCAAATAACCGTACACCCAAGGTTTTTTCGAGCTGGGCAATGGCTTGGGTAAGCGGTGGCTGCGTCATATGCAAACGTTGCGCAGCACGGCCGAAGTGCAACTCTTCGGCCAAGGTGGCGAACTGGCGCCACAAACGCAGTTCAACCCAAGGTTCGGTGGCAGAAGGTAAATCACTCATATGCCCAGCATATTAATTCAGCTTTAAAAATATATTGGAAGCTTTTTCTGTTGCGAGGCATACTTTGCGAAATTCGCCATCAGCATTCCACAGCGATACCCACCTAACCCACCAGAGCACGCCATGGACACCAAACCCGTCATCCTCAACCCCCGCAGCAAAAACATCACCGAGGGCAAGAGCCGCGCGCCGAATCGCTCCATGTACTACGCCATGGGTTACGAGGAAGCTGACTTCAAGAAACCCATGGTCGGTGTCGCCAACGGACACAGCACCATCACCCCCTGCAACAGCGGCCTGCAAAAGCTGGCCGACGCCGCCATTGCCGGTATTGAAGAAGCCGGCGGCAACGCGCAAGTGTTCGGCACACCCACCATCTCCGACGGCATGGCCATGGGCACCGAAGGCATGAAGTATTCGCTGGTCTCGCGCGAAGTCATTTCTGATTGCATCGAAACCTGCGTGCAGGGCCAGTGGATGGACGGCGTAGTTGTCGTCGGCGGTTGCGACAAGAACATGCCTGGCGGCCTGATGGGCATGTTGCGCGCCAATGTGCCCGCCATCTATGTGTACGGCGGCACCATCCTGCCCGGCCATTACAAGGGCAAAGACCTCAACATCGTCAGCGTGTTTGAAGCGGTGGGCGAAAACGCCGCCGGGCGCATGAGCGACGAAGACCTGTTGCAGATCGAACGCCGCGCCATTCCCGGCACCGGCTCCTGCGGCGGCATGTACACGGCCAACACCATGTCGTCGGCTTTCGAGGCGCTGGGCATTTCGCTGATCTATTCCTCGACGATGGCGAATCCGCATGACGAGAAAATGAACTCTGCCAAGGAGTCTGCCAAGGTGCTGGTGGAAGCGATTAAGAAAGACCTGAAGCCGCGCGATATTGTGACCCGCAAGTCGATTGAAAACGCCGTGGCCGTGATCATGGCTACCGGCGGTTCCACCAATGCCGTGCTGCACTTTCTGGCAATTGCCCACGCGGCAGGTGTGGAATGGACGATTGACGACTTCGAACGTGTGCGCGTGAAGACGCCCGTGCTGTGCGACCTGAAGCCCTCCGGCAAATACCTGGCTGTGGACCTGCACCGTGCCGGTGGCATTCCGCAAGTGATGAAGACATTGTTGGTCGCAGGCTTGCTGCATGGCGACTGCATCACCATCACGGGCCAGACGGTGGCCGAGGTGCTCAAGGACATCCCCGATGCGCCGCGCGCGGACCAGGACGTGATCCGCCCCATCGATAACCCCATGTACAAGCAGGGCCACCTGGCCATCATCAAGGGCAACCTGAGCCCCGAAGGAGCCGTGGCAAAGATAACAGGATTGAAGAACCCCGTAATGACAGGCCCCGCCCGTGTGTTTGAGGATGAACAGTCCGCGCTCAAGGCAATTTTGGCCAACAAGATCGTCCCCGGCGATGTGATGGTGCTGCGTTACCTTGGCCCCAAGGGCGGCCCCGGCATGCCGGAGATGCTGGCGCCCACTGGAGCACTGATCGGTCAGGGTTTGGGCGAGTCGGTTGGCTTGATCACCGATGGCCGCTTCTCTGGCGGCACTTGGGGCATGGTAGTGGGCCACGTGGCGCCCGAAGCCGCGGCGGGTGGCGTCATCGCCTTGGTCGAAGAAGGTGACTCCATCACCATCGATTCACGCCAATTGATTTTGGAACTCAATGTTTCGGAAGCCGAGATTGCCAAGCGCCGTGCGGCGTGGACGGCACCCAAGCCGCGGTACACCCGGGGAGTACAGGCCAAGTTCGCGTTCAATGCATCCAGTGCAAGCAACGGCGCGGTGCTGGACAAGTACTGAGCTGCTTGAGGTGGCCGCGTATAGCAGCGGCCCTCAACGTTTTTTCTTATTCTTGGCGCTGATAAAGCCCATGGCTTCGCGGTTGCGCTCGATGCGGTCCTTCTTGCGGGCGTCTTCCCGCTCCATGGCCTTGCGTTTGGTGTAGCCGGTGGCATCCGCCCAGGTCCACCACGCAAAGGCCACACCAAAGGGTGCCAGCACGATCCACCAGGACCATAGGGCGACCGGGCCGATCTCCAGGTATTTCATGAGCATAAAAACCACCCCCAATCCAACTGCATACATCGTGTTCTCCTTGCAGGGCGATCCCAGCGACAGCCGCTGGACAACTACCGGCCTTCACACCCGTCGGGGTACTGTAACGCAACCGATGCGGGTCGCCTCGCATTTGATGCAGATCAGTAGGCTTGGCCCAGTTGGTCCAGGATGGCGGGGTTTTCCAAAGTGGAAGTGTCCTGGGTGATGGCCTCTCCTTTTGCCAACGATCGCAGCAGACGGCGCATGATCTTGCCTGAGCGCGTCTTGGGCAGATTCTCGCCAAAGCGGATGTCCTTGGGCTTTGCAATGGGTCCGATCTCCTTGGCCACCCAATCCCGCAGTTCCTTGGCAATGGCCTTGGCCTCATCGCCTGTCGGCATGGGGCGCTTGAGTACGACAAAGGCGCAAATGGCTTCCCCCGTCAAATCATCAGGACGACCGACAACGGCCGCCTCGGCAACCAGATCCGACTTGGCGACCAACGCCGACTCGATCTCCATGGTTCCCATGCGATGGCCGGAGACGTTCAGCACATCGTCAATGCGCCCGGTGATACGAAAATAGCCCCGGTCTGCGCTGCGCACCGCGCCATCGCCGGCCAGGTACATCTTTCCACCCATTTCTTCCGGAAAATAGCTTTTCTTGAAGCGGTCAGGATCGTTCCAGATGGTGCGAATCATCGACGGCCAAGGACGCTTGACCACCAGAATGCCGCCGGTGCCATTGGGTATGTCCTTGCCGACTTCATCCACGATGGCAGCCATGATGCCGGGCAGCGGTAGCGTGCAACTGCCGGGCACGAGCGGCGTAGCGCCCGGTAGCGGCGTCATCATGTGGCCGCCGGTTTCGGTTTGCCAAAACGTATCCACAATGGGGCAGTTTTCATGCCCAATGTTTTTGTAGTACCACATCCACGCTTCAGGATTGATGGGCTCGCCCACCGAGCCCAGGATGCGCAGGCTGCTCAGGTTCGAACGGTCCGGGTGTACAGCCGAGTCGCTTTCTGCCGCTTTGATGAGCGAACGAATCGCCGTGGGAGCGGTGTAAAAAATACTGCACTTGTGGCGCTCAATCATTTGCCAGAAACGGCCTGCATTGGGGAAGGTAGGAATGCCTTCAAAAATGATCTGGGTTGCACCCGCAGCCAAGGGTCCGTAGGCCACATAGGTGTGACCCGTAATCCAGCCGATGTCGGCGGTGCACCAGAACACATCCTCCGGCTTCAGATCAAACGTCCAGTCCATAGTCAGCTTGGCCCACAGCAGGTAGCCACCGGTGGAGTGCTGCACACCTTTTGGTTTGCCGGTGGAGCCTGAGGTGTAAAGGATGAAAAGCGGGTGTTCGGCACCCACGGGCACCGCAGCGCATTCTGTACTCTTGCCAGATAGTGCTTCGGTGAAAGTCTTGTCGCGACCCAGCACCATGTTGCACGGGGTTGCCGTGCGCTGGTAGACATACACGTTCTTGATGGACTCACAGCCGCCCATGGCCAGACCTTCGTCGACGATGGCTTTCAACGGCAACTCTTTGCCGCCGCGCATCTGGAAGTTGCTGGTTATCACCGCCACCGCGCCCGCGTCGATGATGCGCTCCTGCAAGGCCTTGGCCGAGAAACCACCAAACACCACACTATGGGTGGCGCCAATGCGCGCGCACGCCTGCATGGCGATCACACCTTCGACGGTCATGGGCATGTAGATCAGCACACGATCGCCTTTTTGGATGCCGTCATCCTTCAAGGCATTCGCGAATTGGCTCACGCGGGCCAGCAATTCCTTGTAGGTGGTCTTGGTGACCGTACCGTCGTCGGCCTCAAAAATGACGGCGGTCTTGTGTGCGACGGGCGTACCCATGTGCTTATCGAGGCAGTTGGCCGAGGCGTTGAGTTCACCATCGTCAAACCATTGGTAGAACGGTGCGTTGGATTCGTCGAGAGTCCGCGTGAAGGGCTTGTTCCAGACGACATTTTCTCGTGCCAGTTTGGCCCAAAAACCTTCGAAGTCACTCTCGGCCTGCGCACACAATGCGTTGTAGCCGTCCATGCCCGAAATGCGGGCATTCTTGACCATGCTGTCACTGGGCATGAATACCCGGTTTTCGATCAGCATGGATTCAATGGCGGACGATGGCGTGCTCATGGGGTTGTCTCCTCGGGTGTCTATGTGGTTTGGCGCGTATGGTTATGGATTGCACTTACACCTCACTGACTTTACACAACAAAGTCCCTGCGCGGCAGAGGCCGGTTGCAAGCGTGTGTCGATCGTGTCAAGAGCGGGGCTTTTACAATAGTTCTCTCCAGCACCGCCACAACAAGACCTATTGCCCGCATGCAAAACGACACAACGCCCCCATCCAAGCCCCGGTCCATGTCCCTGTTGTCACAGGTCATTTTCTCCAGCCGCTGGTTGCAGTTGCCTTTGTACCTCGGCCTGATTGCCGCGCAAATGGTCTATGTCTTCCACTTCTGGGTGGAACTGGTCCACTTGCTGGAGGCGGCTTTCGGCAACCAGAACGCCCTAGCCCAACTGGTCAAAAGCATAGGGTACAAGGACACCGTGGTGGTCACGGGTCTGAACGAGACCATCATCATGTTGGTCGTGTTGGCGCTGATCGACGTGGTGATGATTTCAAACCTGCTCATCATGGTGATTGTCGGTGGCTACGAGACCTTTGTGTCGCGCATGAATCTCGACGACCACCCCGACCAGCCCGAGTGGCTGAGCCATGTGAACGCGTCGGTGCTGAAGGTCAAGCTGGCCACGGCCATCATCGGTATCAGTTCCATCCACCTGCTCAAGACATTTATCAATGCCGTCAACTACGATGAAAAAGTGTTGATGTGGCAGACCATCATCCACATCGCTTTTTTACTATCTGCCATGGCGATTGCCTACACCGACAAGTTGATGGCACCCGCCGCCAATAGCAATCACTAGCCCCTCCTCTACCAGTCTCTTTTTACCCACCGCCGGAACACACCATGAGCACCACCACCGTCATCCGCAAAGCCGATTTGATTGAATCGGTTGCCGCAGCCCTGCAGTTCATCAGTTACTACCACCCCACGGACTACATCGCCCATTTGGCCCGCGCCTATGACCGTGAGCAAAGTCCCGCTGCCAAGGACGCCATCGCACAAATTTTGACCAACAGCAAGATGAGTGCGACCGGCCACCGGCCGATCTGCCAGGACACCGGCATCGTCAACGTGTTCCTCAAGGTGGGAATGGATGTGCGCTGGGAGGGCTTCGATGCAGGGGTCGATGGCAAGCCGTGCAGCCTGGATGACGCCATCAACGAGGGCGTACGCCAAGGCTACAACCACCCCGACAATACGCTGCGCGCCAGCGTGGTGGCCGACCCCGAGTTCTTGCGCAAAAACACCAAAGACAACACGCCAGCGGTGATTTTTACCGAGTTGGTACCCGGCAACACCATCGACGTGACCGTGGCCGCCAAGGGCGGCGGTAGCGAGAACAAGAGCAAGATGATCATGCTCAACCCCGGTGACTCGGTGGTGGACTGGGTGCTCAAAACCGTGCCCACCATGGGCGCAGGGTGGTGCCCACCCGGCATGCTGGGTATAGGCATTGGCGGCACCGCAGAGAAGGCCGTGCTGATGCCCAAGGAAAGCCTGATGGACGACCTGGACATGTACCAGTTACAAGCGAAGGCAGCCAGTGGCACTGCGCTCGACAACGTCGAAAAGCTGCGCCTGGAACTGTTCGAGAAAGTCAACGCACTGGGCATTGGTGCCCAAGGATTGGGCGGCCTGACGACCGTGCTCGACATCAAGATCAAGATGTACCCCACCCACGCCGCCAGCAAACCGGTGGCCATGATCCCCAACTGCGCGGCGACCCGCCATGCGCACTTTGTGCTGGACGGCTCTGGCCCGGTATACCTCGACCCACCGTCGCTGGACTTGTGGCCCAACGTCAACTGGACCCCCGACTATGTGAAGAGCAAAAAGGTGGATCTCAACACCTTGACACCGGCCGAAGTGGCAAGCTGGACGCCCGGCCAGACCCTGCTATTGAACGGCAAGATGTTGACTGGCCGCGACGCCGCGCACAAGCGCATCAAGGACATGCTGGCGAAGGGCGAAAAGCTCCCAGTGGACTTTACCAACCGCGTCATTTACTACGTGGGCCCGGTCGATCCGGTGCGCGACGAAGCCGTCGGTCCGGCTGGCCCAACCACCGCCACCCGCATGGACGGCTTCACCGAGATGATGCTGGCCGAAACTGGCCTCATTAGCATGGTGGGCAAGGCCGAGCGTGGCCCGGTTGCCATAGAAGCCATCAAGAAACACAAGAGCGCCTATCTGATGGCCGTGGGCGGTGCCGCCTATCTGGTGTCCAAGGCCATCAAGACCGCCAAGGTTGTGGGCTTTGCCGACCTGGGCATGGAAGCCATTTACGAATTCGATGTGGTGGATATGCCTGTCACGGTAGCGGTGGACTCGGGTGGCACCAGCGCCCATATCACCGGGCCTGCCGAGTGGCAAAAGAAGATTGCGACGGGTGAGTTCAAAACGATCCCGGTGACATCGGCCTGATGGATCGCAGCGGCGACGCCATCGGCGTCTTTGACAGCGGCGTCGGCGGCTTGAGCGTGTTGCGCGCGCTGCGTGCCGAGTTACCGCTGGAGAAATTTATCTATATCGCCGACAGCGCCCATGCACCCTATGGCGAGCGGGACGATACCCATGTCATCGGCCGCTCAGTTGCAATTGCCCGCCACTTTGTCCAGAAGCACCGAATCAAGACCCTGGTGGTAGCCTGCAATACGGCCACTGCGGCAGCGATCAAGCAATTGCGGCAAGAATTCCCCGACCTGCCCATCGTCGGTATAGAGCCCGCTCTGAAACCCGCCGCCAGCCAGAGCCACACCAAGCGGATTGGCGTCATGGCCACCCGCACTACCCTGAACAGCGAGAAATTTCGTACGCTGTTGGCGTCGCTGCAGGGTCAAGCGAGCTTTGTACTGCAGCCCTGTGATGGCCTTGCCGATGCCATAGAGCGTGACGACGCTACAAAAATTATAGCTGCCTGCACAGGCTACACGAGGGCTATGGGCCGATTTGGTTTGGAGGCCGACAGCTTGGACACGCTGGTGTTGGGGTGTACCCACTATCCGTTTGCGCACGCCGTTTTGCGTGCCCAAGTGGGCGATGGAGTGGCGTTTGTGGAAGGCGGAGCGCCGGTTGCGCGCCAAACCCGCAAGCTCCTGGCCGAACGCGGCTGGCTGGCTCCGGCGGGTGCAGTAGCAGGCCCGCAGCCGGTGCTTTACGCAACTGGCAATGCCAGCAATCTGCAAGACGCAGTTCAACGCTGGCTGGAGTGGCCTACCTCGGTGCAGACCCTGAGCATTGCTTGAGTAAATAATACGGAGACTAGCCATGAAATCCCGGGGCAACAAGGCTGAAGGCTTGCGGCTAGAGCGCGTCCGCGCGTCGCCGCTGTGGCATGGCCATTTGATTGAGGGAAATGCCGGGTTGTTGCTTGGAGGCTGGCCTGTCCGGAGGGGATCGAACCCCCGACCCTCAGCTTAGAAGGCTGATGCTCTATCCAACTGAGCTACGGACAGAAAACACAAAGGCCCCAAAGTTTGGTGACTGAGGGGCCTCGGCATTGGAATGGTGGTCGGCGTACAAGGATTCGAACCTTGGACCCCCTGCTCCCAAAGCAGGTGCGCTACCAGGCTGCGCTACACGCCGACAGCCAGTATTCTAACCGCATCAAGGCCGCTCTTTTTTCGCACGGTAATATATTTCCTGACAAACACGGCGCCAAACTGCTCCTCTAAATGCACAATCCCACTCCTTCTTTGCCGTGGCTGGCCCCTGGTGATCCGTTTCCGGCAGTTGAATCTGCATGGGGGGCAGGATCGGACGCACCCGGCTTGCTGGCAGCAGGTGGCGATTTATCCGTCAGCACCCTCCAAAATGCCTATTCCAATGGTATTTTCCCGTGGTTCAGCGAAGGCCAGCCCAACCTGTGGTGGAGCCCGGACCCGCGCATGGTCCTGCAGGTCGCCAACTTTCGGCTGCACCGCACTTTGCGCAAAGCGATCACAAAGTTCCAAAACGACGCGCGGTGCGAAGTGCGCTTCGACTCGGCATTTACCGAAGTGATCACGGCCTGCGCCCATTCGCTACGTGACGGGCAACCAGGGACATGGATCTTGCCTCCGATGGTCGAAGCGTATGCACAACTGCATGCCGCCGGGAAGGCCCATAGCGTGGAAACCTGGGTGGATGGCCAACTGGTCGGCGGGCTCTACTGCGTAGCGCTGGGAAAGGCGGTGTTCGGTGAATCCATGTTTGCCAAAGTGCCCGATGCATCCAAGATCGCACTGGCCGCCTTGGTCGGGTTTTGCCGCAACCAAGGCGTCGAGCAGGTCGATTGCCAGCAAAACACTGCGCACCTTGCATCCCTGGGTGCAGTTGAAGTGCCGCGCGCAGCCTTTTTGGCACATATACGCCGAGTGCAAACAGCCGCGCCGCCTGAATGGCGCTTCTCACCCCTATACTGGAATCACATTTTGTCTGCCTGATGCACCCACCGTGACAGACCTTAAAGACTTACCGCTACAAACACTGCAGTTCTACGCAACTGCCCAGTACGAGTGCAGCTACTTGCCGGATCGCCAGGCTCGCTCTCAAGTGGCGACACCGAGCCACCTGATCAACAACTCCACCTATTCGGAACTGGTTAGCAAGGGTTTTCGTCGCAGCGGAATGTTCACTTACCGCCCTTATTGCGAAGGTTGCCAAGCCTGCACACCGCTGCGGGTAGTGTCGGACCGCTTCAAGCCCAACCGCAGCCAACGGCGCGCCTGGAACCGGCACCACGGCTTGCTCGTTCGGGTGCTTAAGCTCGGTTTTGTGTCCGAGCATTACGCCTTGTACCTGCGCTACCAGAACAGCCGACACGCCGGCGGTGGCATGGACGAAGACAGCGTCGACCAATACACGCAGTTCCTGCTGCAAAGCCGCGTTAACTCCCGCTTGGTGGAGTTTCGGGAATCGCGACCCGACGGTTCTCCCGGCGCGTTGAAAATGGTCTCCATTCTGGACGTGCTGGACGACGGTCTATCTGCGGTTTATACATTTTTTGAGCCGGACGAAGCTGCCAGTTTCGGCACATTCAATGTGCTGTGGCAGATCCAGCAAGCACGCCAACTGGGCTTAGCGTTTGTGTACCTGGGCTACTGGATAAACGAGAGCCCGAAAATGAATTACAAGGCGCGCTTTGCGCCCATGCAGATCCTGCTCAACGACAACTGGTGCGAATTCGAGGCAATGCCGCGCGATAAGATAGAAGACTAAATAGGCACCATGACCAAACCCATTTCCGACATCCCCAGCAAGCCCACGGTACAAGTCATTGAGCGTATGTTTACGCTCATTGACGTGCTGGCCTCCCGCGAGGATTCCATGAGCCTCAAAGACATCAGCGAGAAGGCTGGCCTGCACCCCTCTACAGCACACCGTATCTTGAACGACTTGGCCACTGGCCGCTTTGTCGACCGCACACAGCCAGGCAGTTACCGGCTGGGGATGCGTTTGCTGGAATTGGGCAACCTGGTCAAGGGTCGCCTGAATGTGCGAGACGCAGCGGTTGTACCGATGCGCGAACTGCACAAGCTGACGCAGCAGCCGGTCAACTTGAGCGTGCGCCAGGGGGACGAGATTGTGTATGTCGAACGCGCCTTCAGTGAGCGGTCTGGCATGCAGGTTGTAAGAGCCATCGGTGGGCGGGCGCCTTTGCATCTGACTTCCGTTGGTAAATTGTTTCTTGCTGCGGACGACCCCCAGCGGCTACGCGGCTATGCAACCAGGACCGGCCTGCAAGGCCATACCAAGAACAGCCTGACACAGTTGGAAACTTTGGAGCGCGAACTGTCGAAAGTTCGGCAATACGGACAAGCCAATGACAACGAAGAGCTGGAGCTGGGCGTGCGCTGCATGGCAGCCGGCATTTATGATGACCAGGACAGGCTCATCGCGGGGTTATCCATATCTGCACCATCGGAGCGCATGGAAGACCACTGGCTACCGAAGCTAAAAGAAACGGCCCGGCAGATCTCTGAAACGCTGGGTCACAAACCCAGCCTTTAACCCGCAATGAGGCGTTCGCGCCAGCTGATGTTTTAGTTAACTACGACGCGGTGGTCAAGCACGGTGCTAGCTACGGGCGTCGCCTTGGGAGCCGTTGCGGGAATGGACTCCACCCAGCGCTTGACACGTTCTGCGTCGCCGATGCGGCTCAATTTACCCGCAGAATCCAGGAACACCATGATGAGCTTGCGGCCTGCGACCTTGGCCTGCATCACCAGGCATTGACCGGCTTCGGTGATGTAACCGGTTTTCTGCAAACCGATCTCCCAAGCAGGATTCTTGACCAGGCGGTTTGTGTTGTTGTACTGCAGGGTACGGTGGCCTACGGCGACTTGATAACTGGTCGATGTGGACAACTCACGCAGTGTGGGGTCACTGTGGGCAAAGTTCACCAATGTGGCCAAGTCATGGGCGCTGGACTGATTTTTGCTGGACAGCCCGGTTGGCTCCACATAGTTGGTGTCCATCATGCCCAATGCCTTGGCGCGCGCGTTCATCTTGCCAACAAATACTGCGAGACCACCGGGGTAGCTGCGTCCCAGGGCATTCGCAGCCCGGTTTTCGCTCGACATCAGCGCCAGATGCAACAACTCGCCTCGGCTCAATTCGGTACCAACGCGCAAACGGGAGGAGCTACCCTTTTCTAGATCCACATCCTGCTCAGTGATGGTGATCATCTCGTCCATCGGTAGTTTTGCTTCGCTGATCAGAAGGCCTGTCATCAGTTTGGTGATGGAGGCAATGGGCAGCACGGCCAAATCATTCTTGCGAAACAGCACTTCCTGCGTGTCTTGGTCGACTACGAGCGCAACACTGGACTTCAAATCCAGCGCATCATGCGCGCCGTGCAGGCCGGCTATCTGGCCAAACGAGGGTGGCTTGGGAATCACAACGGCGCGCAATGCAGCGTGTTTTCGGGCAGTCTTGGCCTTAACCACGGCCTTTTTAACGTGTTTGGTGTTGGCAGACGGATGTTTTGCGATTTCCGCATGCGCTGAAGTAAAAATCAGCGAAGAAAACATGGCGAGAACGCCAAAGCGGAAAAATAGTATCTTCATGGTGTTTCCCAACGGCGGCTCCTGGCGAATGAGTAAATCAGTCAATACGATAGCCTGCAGGTGGGAGTGTAAACAAAAAACTCACGCAAGATCAACTACTTGCGCGACAAACTTCAAGAAATACATGGCTTATTGGGGCTTACCCTTGGCTCAACCCTGCGCTGCAATACTTTCTGCCTTGCTGTGCAGCTTGTTTAGCGCGCTCAAATAAGCCTTGGCGGAAGCCACCACGATGTCCGGGTCAGACCCCACACCGTTGACGACGCGCCCACTGTTTTGCAGCCTGACCGTCACTTCGCCTTGGCTTTCAGTGGAGCCGCTGATAGCGTTCACCGAGTAGAGGACCATCTCGGCACCGCTCTTTACATGCTGCTCAATAGCTTTCAGGGATGCATCGACCGGGCCGTTACCTTCCGACGCGCCAGACACCTCTAGACCATCAACGGTAAACACGATACTGGCTTGGGGACGCTCCCCGGTTTCGCTGTGTTGTGACAACGACACGAATGCGTATTGCTCTTTGACATGCGAAACACTTTCATCGCTGACCAAGGCCAATATGTCTTCGTCAAAGATATCACTCTTGCGGTCGGCCAATTCTTTGAATCGGGTAAAAGCCGCGTTGACCTCGACTTCGCTCTCCAGTTGAACACCTAATTCTTGCAGTCGCTGTTTGAAGGCATTGCGGCCACTCAGTTTGCCCAGCACAATCTTGTTCGCAGTCCAACCTACATCTTCCGCGCGCATGATTTCGTAGGTGTCACGTGCCTTCAACACTCCATCTTGATGGATGCCCGAGGCGTGCGCAAAGGCGTTGGCACCGACGACAGCCTTGTTCGGTTGGACCACAAAACCCGTGGTCTGGCTGACCATACGACTCGCAGCCAGGATGTGGTGGGTGTCTATAGCCATTTCCAGTCCAAAGTAGTCCTTGCGCGTTTTGACCGCCATGACGACTTCTTCCAGGCTGCAATTGCCCGCCCTCTCGCCCAGACCATTGATCGTGCACTCGACTTGGCGTGCGCCGCCAATCTTGACACCGGCCAAAGAATTGGCGACCG
The DNA here is from genome assembly GCA_038317285.1 of Burkholderiales bacterium. Lineage (GTDB taxonomy): Bacteria > Pseudomonadota > Gammaproteobacteria > Burkholderiales > Burkholderiaceae_C > Allorhodoferax. Next base: position 17,887 of record JBBQBG010000013.1, read on the forward strand.
CCATCCCGAGGTCATTGTGGCAGTGCACAGACCAGACAGCCTTGTCGGAATTGGGTACGCGCTCGCGCAGCGTCTTGATGAAATTGCCGTACAGCTCCGGAATCGCATAGCCCACGGTATCGGGCACATTGATCGTCGTAGCACCTTCATTGATGACGGCTTCAATCACGCGGCACAAAAAGTCCATGTCGCTGCGGTAGCCGTCTTCCGGGCTGAACTCAATGTCGTCCACCAGATTGCGCGCAAACCGGACCGACTGCTTGGCCTGCTCAAACACCTGATCGGGCGACATGCGCAGCTTCTTCTCCATGTGCAGGGCCGAAGTCGCAATGAAGGTATGGATGCGCGCGCGGTTGGCGCCTTTCAGCGCTTCGGCGGCCCGTGAAATGTCGCGGTCATTGGCGCGTGACAGCGAGCAGATGGTCGAATCCTTTATCTGGCTGGCAATCAGTTGCACCGCCTCAAAATCGCCATTCGAGCTGGCTGCAAAACCGGCTTCGATCACATCCACTTTCAGGCGTTCAAGTTGGCGGGCAATGCGCAGCTTTTCGTCGCGGGTCATGGAGGCCCCCGGAGACTGCTCACCATCTCGCAGGGTGGTGTCAAAAATAATCAATTTATCGGCCATGTCGTAACTCCTGTGGACTCTTAAATGTGGGGATTGAGACCTACTTGTGCAGACCCCGTTCGTCGGGTTCATCGGTCGACGTGCTGATCACACTGGTCTGCTGACCACGCGCCCTGCGCCGTGCGTACACCACATAGCCGCTCAAGCCGTAAATAACAAATATTCCGAACATCATGGTCGGAGGATCAATGGTCACCACGGCAAATCCCAAAACAATAAGGATGGTCACCGCAAAGGGAACGCTGCGCTTCATCTGTATGTCTTTGAAGCTGTAGAACGGAACGTTTGTGACCATGGTCAGCCCTGCATACAACACCAAAGCAAACATGATCCAAGGTACCGACAAGCCAATGGGGCCGAGTTCCAGCATGCTCGTTCCCTTCAGACTGTTCTCATTCAGCAGTAAAACGAAGCCAGCTATCAAAGCTGCTGCTGCTGGCGACGGCAGCCCCTGAAAGTAGCGCTTGTCGACCACCGTCGTATTGACGTTGAAACGGGCCAAACGCAGCGCAGCACATGCGCAATACACAAAAGCTGCCATCCAGCCCCAGCGACCAAGACCCTGCAATGCCCACACATAGGAAATCAATGCTGGCGCAGCGCCGAAGGACACCATGTCCGACAGTGAATCCATCTGCTCCCCAAAGGCGCTTTGGGTATTGGTCATGCGCGCCACTCGTCCATCCAGACTATCCAGCACCATGGCATAGAAAATGCCGTATGCAGCTTGGTCAAACCGGCCGTTGATCGCCATCACAATCGCGTAAAACCCGCCAAACAGCGCCGCGAGTGTGAACAGGTTAGGCAAAATGTAAATGCCTTTGCGGCGCTTGCGCACCAAGACGTTGACGTCATCCGCCGCTGCGGAATCCGCGCCATCATGCATAAAGTCTCCTTGCTGGAATCACTTTTCGCAGTGTAAGCCAGCGAATGGAAGTTTGGCCTTTGAAACGGGCGGGCCAGAAATACAAAAAGGCCACCGAAGCGGCCTTAGCCTGAACACTGGCAGTGCATCAGTTGCGGGTTTGGTCAACCAGCTTGTTTTTGGCAATCCACGGCATCATCGCGCGCAATTGGCTACCGACCTTCTCAATCGAGTGGTCCGCGGTGTTGCGACGGCGTGCCGTCATGCTCGGATAGTTCAGGCGGCCTTCCTGGATAAACATCTTGGCGTATTCGCCGTTCTGGATGCGCTTCAAGGCATTGCGCATGGCTGCACGGGATTGTTCGTTGATGACTTCAGGACCTGTCACATACTCGCCGTACTCTGCATTGTTGGAGATGGAGTAGTTCATGTTGGCAATGCCACCTTCGTAGATCAAGTCGACGATGAGCTTGAGCTCATGCAGGCATTCAAAGTAAGCCATTTCCGGCGCATATCCGGCTTCGGTCAGGGTCTCGTAGCCCATCTTGATCAGCTCAACGGCGCCACCACACAGTACAGCCTGCTCGCCAAACAGATCGGTCTCGGTTTCTTCCTTGAAGTTGGTCTCGATGATGCCGGCCTTGCCGCCACCGTTGGCCATGGCGTAAGACAGCGCCAGATCGCGCGCCTTGCCGGACTTGTCTTGGTGGATGGCAATCAGGTGGGGCACGCCGCCACCCTGGGTGTAGGTATTGCGCACGGTGTGGCCTGGGGCCTTGGGAGCCACCATCCAGACGTCCAGATCGGCGCGGGGAATGACCTGGTTGTAGTGCACGTTGAAGCCGTGGGCGAATACCAAGGACGCACCTTGCTTCAGGTGCGACTCAATCTCGGTGTACACGCCAGCGATGTTTTCGTCAGGCACCAAAATCATACCCACGTCTGCAGAGGCAACGGCCTCGTTCACTTCGGCAACTTTGAGGCCAGCCTTGGCGACTTTGTCCCATGATGCTCCGCCCTTACGCAAGCCAACCACCACTTTGACGCCGCTGTCGTTCAGATTTTGCGCGTGTGCGTGGCCTTGGCTGCCGTAGCCGATGATGGCAACGGTCTTGCCCTTGATCAGGCTCAGGTCGCAATCCTTGTCGTAAAAAACTTTCATTTTCAAATCTCCTAAAAAAGTGGTTTGGCGAAATGCCCATCGACAGGCTCAGGGCGAACGGTGACCGTTGATCGCCACTAGCCAGGTCCGTTCGCGTTGAGCCTGTCGAAACGCGCGCTCGGACCTATGAAAAATCAGACTCGCAATATACGCTCGCCGCGACCAATGCCGCTGGAACCGGTTCGCACTGTTTCCAGAATGGCGGCACGCTCCAGCGCTTCCAGGAAGGCGTCGTTCTTGGACTGGTCGCCCGTCAATTCGATGGTGTAGCTCTTGTCCGTCACGTCGATGATGCGGCCACGGAAGATGTCCGCCATGCGCTTCATTTCTTCGCGCTCTTTGCCGACCGCTCGAACCTTGACCATCATCAGCTCGCGCTCGATGTAGGAGCCTTCGGTCAGATCGACGACCTTCACGACTTCAATGAGACGGTTCAAGTGCTTGGTGATTTGCTCGATGACGTCGTCTGAACCCGTGGTCTGGATCGTCATACGCGACAGACTCGGGTCTTCCGTGGGCGCAACGGTCAGGGACTCGATGTTGTAGCCACGGGCTGAAAACAACCCAACGACACGGGACAGTGCGCCCGGCTCGTTTTCCAAAAGTACTGCAATGATGTGTTTCATGAGATGGATTCCTCTTTTCGCCGCCCTCCCCCGCAACCGGTAAGTTGCGGGCTCGGCGGACAATAGATTCGCCTATTAAAACGCTAGCATTTTGATAGCTAGCTACGCTTATTTTACGAGGGCTAGAGCCTTGTTTACTTAAAGGTCTTCGCTTCCCAGCAGCATTTCGGTAATGCCCTTGCCGGCCTGGACCATGGGGAACACGTTTTCGGTCGGGTCGGTGCGGAAGTCCATGAACACGGTGCGGTCCTTGAGCTTGCGGGCTTCGCGCAGCGCGGGCTCCACATCGCCCGGCTTCTCGATCAGCATGCCGACGTGCCCGTAGGCCTCGGCCAGTTTGACGAAGTTGGGCAGCGCGTCCATGTAGCTGTGGCTGTAGCGACCTTCGTATTCGACCTCTTGCCACTGCCGCACCATACCCAGGTAGCGATTGTTCAGCGACACGATTTTGATCGGCGTGTTGTACTGCAAGCAGGTCGACAATTCCTGAATACACATCTGCACCGAGCCCTCACCGGTGATGCAATACACCTCACTGTCCGGCTTGGCCAGTTTGATGCCCATGGCGTAGGGAATGCCCACGCCCATGGTGCCCAGTCCGCCGGAATTGATCCAGCGGCGAGGCTCGTTGAATTTGTAGTATTGCGCGGCCCACATCTGGTGCTGGCCCACATCAGACGTGATGTAGGTATCGGCGTCCTTGGTCATGTTCCACAAGGTTTCCACGACGTATTGCGGCTTGATGACATCACCCTTGCCCATGCTGTACTTCATGCAATCGCGCTTGCGCCAGCCTTCGATCGTGTCCCACCAGGCGCCCAAAGCATCGGCATCGGGCTTGACCGTGCCGTCCTTGATCATGGCAATCATCTCCAGCAGCACGTCCTTTACATCGCCAACGATAGGAATGTCTACCTTGACGCGCTTGGAAATGCTGGAGGGATCGATGTCGATGTGGATGATCTTGCGTTCGTTTTGCGCAAAGTGCTTGGGGTTGCCAATCACGCGGTCGTCAAAACGTGCACCAACAGCCAGCAAAACATCACAGTTTTGCATGGCGTTGTTGGCTTCCACCGTTCCGTGCATGCCCAGCATGCCCAGGAATTTGCGGTCGGTGGCAGGATAGGCTCCCAAGCCCATCAGCGTATTGGTCACCGGATAGCCCAGCATGTCCACCAAGGTGCGAAGCTCGCGGGAAGCATTGCTTAGCAATACGCCGCCGCCGGTATAGATATACGGGCGCTTGGCAGCCAGCAATAGTTGCAAGGCCTTGCGGATCTGGCCGCCGTGGCCTTTGCGCACTGGGTTGTAAGAGCGCATCTCCACCGATGTGGGGTACCCGGTGTAGGGCACTTTTTTGAATGACACATCCTTGGGGATATCGACTACAACAGGACCGGGGCGGCCGCTGCGCGCAATGTGGAAGGCTTTTTTCAGCGTCTCAGCCAAGTCGCGTGCGTCTTTGACCAAAAAATTGTGTTTGACGATAGGTCGCGTAATGCCTACGGTGTCGCATTCCTGGAAGGCATCGAGGCCGATCGCATGGGTCGGAACCTGGCCCGTGATGATGACCATGGGGATGCTATCCATATAGGCCGTTGCAATACCGGTCACAGCATTGGTGACACCAGGACCCGAGGTCACCAGCGCTACGCCAACGTCGCCCGTGGCACGCGCATACCCATCTGCAGCGTGCACCGCACCCTGCTCGTGGCGCACCAAAACGTGCTGGATCGTGTCTTGCTTGTAAAACGCGTCGTAAATGTGCAGCACAGCACCGCCGGGGTAGCCCCAAACGTATTTGACGCCTTCAGCCTGTAAAGCCTTGACCAGAATTTCCGCGCCGCGGAGTTCCAGAGTGCCGGAAGCAGTAACTTGAGACTTGCTTGAGTGGGATGCAGCCGTCGCCGAAGCGATTTCAGCTTTTGAAATTTCCATGATGAACCTTTGTGAATTTCTCTAACGAAAAACCTTGGGTGCTCCTTCGCAAAACTCTTGTGGAGCCGCGTCGGAACTTAAGATTTAGGCCATGGGCGCATTGAATGCTGCGCCGAACCAAAATCCGTTTGCCTTATGAATGCAAGCCCTATTATCGCACTGCCTTGGCACCATTTGGTGCATCCCGCACAAATGTTGGGGATGTAAATGCGATAATCGATAGTTATCCGCCGATAAAACAGTCATTTTGGCGTCCCGGCATTCCTACCAACTTCTCGGCTCATAACTCTTGGCCTCTGAACGCGAACTATCCGATTTTTTGAAGAGCGTCGAAAAGCGCGCTTTCAAGCGGTCCGTCTACCACGTTCGCAATGACGAATCAGCGCTGGACATTGTCCAAGACAGCATGATGAAGTTGGCAGAACATTATGGTCACAAGCCGGTCGAAGAGTTGCCCATGCTGTTCCAGCGCATACTGTCCAACTGCACGTTGGATTGGTTTCGGCGCCAAAAGACGCAAAGAGCACTGTTTTCGACGATGAGCGACTTCGAGTCTGGGGTCGAAGACGAAGGCTTTGACCTTCTGGAGACCCTGCATGCATCAAACAATGGGGAACAAAACGAAAGCGCCGAGACTCATACATCGCGGGCACAAACCTTGCGTGAGATTGAAATAGAGGTCCAACAGCTGCCCGCGCGTCAACGAGAGGCCTTTTTGATGCGTTACTGGGAGGAGATGGATGTTGCTGAGACCGCGGCGGCTATGGGTTGCTCGCAAGGCAGTGTCAAAACGCACTGTTCTAGAGCGGTGCATGCCTTGGGTAAAGCCTTGAGCGCTAAAGGAATACGACTATGACAACAACACTGGACCCCAACAAAATTGCCGCCCACCAGGATCGCCTGGGGCGCAACATCGCCGCGCGCCTGTCGGACGCGACCCTTGAACTGCCGAATGACATTTCCGAGCGCCTGAAGGCGGCCCGTATGCAAGCCTTGGCCAAGCGCAATGTCATCAAGTTGCAAACCGCTACCAGCGTCAACGTGCAAGGTGGCTCCGCAACACTGAACGCCGGCGGCTTTAGCGGCGGACTTTGGAGCGGTCTGGGTGCCGTCATTCCTCTGCTAGCGTTGGTAGCCGGTTTGTTAACCATTGCGGTCGTGCAAGAGAAACAGCGCACCAACGAAATTGCCGACGTGGATGTCGAACTGCTGACCGATGACTTGCCACCTGCGGCGTACACCGATCCGGGTTTTGCGCACTTTCTCAGCATTAACCGCCGCGACTAGTGTTTCCCGACTCCCATGCCTGTCACTGATCTGTTTGCCCGCATTCAACCACACCTCACCGTCCGCCACGCTGTTCTTGGATGCATGCTGATCGGTGCGGTGGGTATTGCCGTGGGCCAGGCTACTCCTGCGGCCAAAAAACCATCGGCGCCTGTGTTGCTTGCGCAACCATCCGGGCCCCAGTGGCAAGAGCTTTCAACCGCTCAAAAGCAAATACTGCGACCTCTTGCAGCAACCTGGAACACACTGAGCAGCGCCCATAAGAGCAAATGGATTGCGCTGTCACAAAGCTACCCAGCTCGCTCCGTCACTGAACAGGAAAAGATACAGAGCCGTATGGTCGAATGGGCAGCGCTAACGCCCAGCCAGCGTGAACGGGCGCGCCTCAATTTCGCGGAGACCAAGAAGGTTTCTCCTGCAGCACGGGCGGCCGATTGGGAAACATACCAGGGCCTCAGTAACGAGGAAAAGCGCAATCTTGCCATCAAAGGCAAAGCCAAACCCACCGGTGCGGCCGTAGCCGTTACGCCAGTGCCGCCCAGTAAACTGACTGCCGTGCCCGTCACGCGCCATACCGCTCCGGACGATGCTGCGGCTGCTGCGGCCAAGCCCAGGATCGATCCTAATACGCTGTTACCCTTGCCGCCGCCGCCGCCGCCGGTTATTGTGCTCGCTCCGGCCCCCGCTGCGACGCCTGTCGCACCCACGCCATCGGTCCCAGTAGTCAGCGCTGATTCCATCTCGCCGAACTAGTCGGGACGGCCTTTGCGTCTGGCACGGCATTTCTGCCGTCATGGTCTCGACCTACAATCCGCGTCGGTCAGAGATCCTCACACAATGCACATTGAAATGAACACCCCTGGTTTGTGGCGCCGCATGGCGTGCTGGTTGTACGAAGGCATGCTGCTGTTTGGCGTCGTTTTTCTGGCAGGTTATTTGTTCGGCACGCTGAGCCAGACCCGCAATGCCATGGACAACCGCCACGCCTTGCAAGCCTTTGTCTTTGTCATCTTCGGCATTTACTTCGTATGGTTCTGGGCCAAAGGCCAAACCCTCGCCATGAAGACCTGGCACATCCGTATCGTGGATATTCACGGCCATGCCATTTCCCAAACCCGCGCCCTGGGTCGCTACGCACTCAGTTGGCTGTGGTTCCTGCCGCCACTGATCGTGCTTGCGCCCTTGCACTTCGGCGGCGGTGAATCGGCAGTCATCATCATTGGCTGGGTCGTGGTGTGGGCCTTGCTAAGCCGTTTCCACCGCGATGGACAATTTTTGCACGATGCAATGGCTGGCACGCGCCTGGTCAGCTCGCAACCCTTGAGCCGCTAACGGGCATCACTCTTGTGACATCCAATACCTCCACCGTTGCCGTCAATCCGCAAAAAGACCGCAAGGGCTTGAGCCGCGTCTGGCATGCCGCAGGATATTCCTTGGCTGGCCTTCGTGCGGGCTGGCATGAGACCGCCTTTCGCCAAGAGGCCATCGCAGCCATTGTTTTAGTACCGCTCGCGTTCTGGTTGGGTCAAAGCTGGGTGGAAACGACGCTATTGGCGGCAAGCGTGGTGTCGGTCATGGTGGTGGAATTGCTGAACACGGCAGTAGAAACCGCGATAGACCGCGTAGGGCCCGAGTGGCACGATTTGTCCAAGCGGGCCAAGGACATGGGCAGCGCAGCCGTTTTGCTCAGCCTACTGGTGTGTGCAAGCATTTGGGCTGCGGCGCTGTACCACCACTTCATTTAAACCTCAAACCGCAGACTCGTCTTGCTCACCGGTGCGGATGCGCACCACGCGCTCCACGCTGGTGACAAAAATCTTGCCGTCGCCGATCTTGCCGGTGTGCGCAGCCTTGACGATGGCATCGACACAACGGTCCACATCTTCCGTCTTCACGACGACCTCAACCTTTACTTTGGGCAAGAAGTCGACCACGTACTCAGCGCCGCGGTACAACTCGGTATGGCCTTTTTGACGACCAAAGCCTTTAACCTCGGTGACGGTTAGGCCGGTTACGCCGCAATCGGCAAGCGCTTCACGCACTTCTTCCAATTTGAACGGTTTTACGATGGCGGTGATTTGTTTCATATGGTTCCTTTTAAACAGTTGAGGACAGAGCTTGCTCCGCTGCGATCTGTCCCGCAAGCCTCAGGATAGTCGAGTACAGAGCTACGCTGCGCTACGGTCTGTCCCACAAGGTTCAGGCCCGGAATCGATTAGTTATAGGATACCGCCAATCCTTGCCAAAGCTGCGGTGGGTTACCCGAATCCCTACTGGCGATTGGCGGCGTTTGTATTCATTGAGTTTGATCAGGCGCGTAACCTTCTCCACATCGGCCCGCTCGAACCCGGCAGCGATGATGGTTTCTATGCTCTGGTCGTTCTCCATATAGCGGTCGACGATGGCATCCAGCACTTCGTAGGGCGGCAGACTGTCCTGGTCTTTTTGGTCGGGGCGCAACTCAGCGCTGGGCGGGCGGGTAATGATGCGCTCGGGGATCGGGCTCACGCCTGTGCCGTACGGGTCGTGGGCGTTGCGCCAATGCGCCATTTTGAACACCAGCGTTTTGGCCAGGTCTTTGATAACGGCAAAGCCGCCCGCCATGTCGCCATAGAGCGTGCAATAGCCGGTGGCCATTTCAGATTTGTTACCCGTGGTCAGCACAATGCTGCCGAACTTGTTGGACAGCGCCATCAGCAGCGTGCCGCGAATGCGGGCCTGGATGTTTTCTTCGGTCGTGTCTTCGGCTCGCCCGGCAAACTCAGCCGCCAGCGACGCCTTGAACGCCTCGAACTGCGGCACGATGGATATCTCGTCGTAGCGCACACCCATACGCTGCGCCATCTCGCGGGCGTCGAGCCAGCTGATGTCGGCCGTGTACGGCGACGGCATCATCACCGCACGCACCTTGTCGGCACCCAGAGCATCCACGGCAATGGCCAACACCAGTGCAGAGTCAATGCCACCCGACAACCCCAGCAGCGCGCCGGGGAAGCCATTTTTGCCCACGTAGTCGCGCACGCCCAGCACCAGTGCGTCCCACAGGTCCTGCTCGGGCGTGCGAACGGGTTCTATATTTGCTACTATATTGATAGTTGATTGTGTATATTCCACGAGGGCTGGGAAGCAATTTTCCTTAAAGCTCGGGGCGCGACCGGCCAAAGAGCCATCGGCATTCAGCGCAAACGAGTGGCCTTCAAACACCACCTCGTCTTGACCACCTACCAAATGTGCGTAGACCAGTGGCAAGCCGGTTTCCTGCACGCGCAGGCGCATCATCTCCTCGCGTTCGTAGCCTTTACCGACATGGAAGGGCGATGCGTTGATCACGGCCAACATCTGCGCCCCGGCTTGCGCAGCCAGGCGAGCCGGCTCCTCGAACCAGGCGTCTTCGCAGATCAACAGCCCAACGCGGATGCGTGCACCCTCCGCCCCCGCCTCAAACACGCACACACCGCTGCCTGGCGTGAAGTAGCGCCGCTCATCAAACACTTGGTAATTGGGCAATTCGCGCTTGGCGTAGGTGGCGATGACCAGCCCCTCGCGCAACACACTGGCTGCATTGAAGCGCTGCTGCACCGCCACGGACCGCGTGCGGCTGTCGCCACCCGTGGGGTGACCCACCACGACCGCCATGTCTTTTAACCCGGCCAGCGCGTGGGCCACTGTTTTCACGGCATCATCGCAAGCTTGGATAAACGCCGGTCGCAGGTAAAGGTCTTCGGCGGCGTACCCGCAAATCGACAATTCGGGGGTTAGCAGGAGGCGCGCGCCGTCGGCATAAGCGTCCTTGGCGGCGTCGATGATTTTTTGGGCATTGCCCTCCAGATCACCGACGATGAAATTGAGTTGCGCAACACACAGTTTGAGAGTCATGAACCAGAAGTATTTCGTTAATTGCCGCCCCACCGGAGCGCGGCCCGCGCACAAGGTGCGCCTTGGCTGAGGATTATGTCATTCGGGTGCTGAACTCGCCGCTGGACGTAGACGCTGCCGCGTGGGACGCACTGCTGCAAACCCAGCCCAACCCGAGCCCCTTCATGCGCCACGCCTACCTGGCGGCGCTGGACGCCAGCGGCAGCGCCGCGCCTGCCACGGGCTGGACGCCCCACTTCATCACGCTAAGCATCGACGACACCTTGGTCGCCGCCTGCGCGCTGTACGAGAAGGTCCACTCGTATGGCGAATACGTGTTCGACTGGGCCTGGGCCAATGCCTACGCCCAACACGGCCTGCCCTACTACCCCAAAGCCACCGCTGCTGTGCCCTTCACCCCCGTTCCCGGTGCCCGCCTCATGGCGCGCGATGCTGCCGCGCGGGTGGCGCTGGTGCACGCGATGGTTGCATGGTGCGATCAAAATGGGATGTCCTCGCTGCACCTGCTGTTTGCAAATGAAGACGATGCTGGGGCTTGCGCGAATGCCGGCTTGATGCTGCGCCACACCGTACAGTTCCATTGGACGAATTCGGAGCCCGGCTATTCGGATTTCGATACCTTCCTCGCGTCGCTATCCCAGGAGAAGCGCAAGAAAATTCGCCAGGAACGGCGCAAGGTGTCCGATGCCGGCGTCAGCTTCCGCTGGTCACTGGGCCGCGATATCGGCCCCGCCGATTGGGACTTCTTCTACCGCTGCTACGAGCGCACCTACCTGGAACACGGCAATGCGCCCTACCTGAACCGCGACTTTTTCGCCCGCATGGCCAGCACCATGCCCGAGCACTGGTTGCTGTTCATCGCAGAACGCGATGGGAAACCCATTGCTAGCAGTTTGATAGCGCTTGACGCATATTCCACGAGGGCTATCAGCGAAAAATCGCAAGGGGATTGGGTGCCAGCCTGTTCTGCGCAGGTAAAGGAGGAGCCCGCGCAGCGGGCGGGGGACACGGAGCAGAACAGGCTGGCACCCAATCGTCCCACCCAAGTTGCCTACGGCCGCTATTGGGGCGCGCTGGAACGCGTGGACTGTCTGCACTTCGAAGCCTGCTACTACCAACCTCTGCAGTGGTGCATAGAACACGGCTACCACCGCTTTGAGGGCGGTGCCCAGGGCGAGCACAAAATGGCCCGCGCCCTGCTGCCGGTAAAGACCACCAGCGCGCATTGGCTGGCGCATCCTTCGTTCGCGGATGCGGTGGCGCGATTTTTGGAGCGCGAGGGGGAAGGGATTGCGGACTATTTGGAAGACTTAGGCCATAGGAGTCCGTTTAGACAAGGTCACTAACTCGGGCTGGCAAAATCCAACCATGCACGCACCCCAGGATAACCCCGCCCCGATCACCCACTACGAGAATTTCCCGGTCGCATCCTGGCTCTGCCCGACGCATTTGCGTGCACCCATCGCAGCCATCTACCACTTTGCCCGCACCGCCGATGACATTGCAGACGAGGGTGATGCCACGGCGCAGCAGCGGCTGGATGTATTGCAGGCCTACCGCCAAGACCTCAACGCCACATGCAATGGCGCCTTCACTAGCGCCCGCTGGCCCCAGGTCTTCGGCCCGTTGCAAGTCGCCCTGCGCACCCACAACCTGCCCCCCCAACTTCTGCATGATCTGCTCGACGCCTTCGTGCAAGACACGCGCAAGTCCGCCGCAGCCGAAGGCTACGCCACGCATGCCGAGTTGCTGGACTACTGCCGGCGATCCGCCAACCCCGTTGGGCGCTTGCTGCTGCACCTGTACGGCGTGACCGATGCCCTCGCCTTGCAGCGCAGCGACGCCATTTGCAGTGCCTTGCAGTTGATCAATTTCTGGCAAGACCTGAGTATGGACATTCCCCGGGGCCGCTACTACCTGCCGCGCGAGGAGTGCGAACGCTTTGGCGTGCCGCAGGCCGACATACTGGCGCAGCGGCAAACCGCATCCGCTACACAATTGATAGCTGCTTGCGCACATTCCGCGAGGGCTAGCATGGCATTTGGCTCAAGCCTGGTACACCAAATACCGGGTCGGGCGGTTTGGGAGCTGCGCCTGGTGGTGCAAGGTGGCCTGCGCATTCTGGACCGCATCGAGGCCCTGCAGTTCGCCACGCTGAACCAACGCCCCACGTTGCGTTGGTGGGATTTTCCGGTGATGCTGTGGCGTGCCATCAAGATGTGAATGTGACCCCCACGCTCCGGCGCTGACCGCAATTCATTGAACTGACTTATTGGCCCGATAGCATCGCGGCCGATCACCAACGACATGGCCCCCAATGGGCCTTCTGGAAGCCCGTTCGCCCACCATGCATCGCACTTTCTACCTGCTCTTGATCGTGCAATTCATCTCGACCATTGCAGACAACGCCTTCCTCATCGTCGCCATTGCCCGGGTAATAGAACTGGCAGCCGCTGACTGGGTCACGCCCATGCTCAAGATCGGCTTCACGGTGTTCTATGTTGTGCTGGCACCCTTTGTCGGCCCGCTGACCGACGCGATACCCAAGGGCCGGGTCATGCTGCTGGCCAATGCGCTGAAGGTGGGATCCGTCGCGCTGATGCTCTGCGGCGTGGACCCGGTCTTGGCGCTGCTGTTTGGGGGCTTGGGTGCGTCTATCTATGCGCCGGCCAAGTACGGCCTGATCACCGAGCTCTTGCCCGCCACGGACTTGGTGCGCGCCAACGGATTTTTCGAAAGCACAACCGTGTGCGCCGTCATCTTTGGTACGGTGTTGGGTGGCGTGCTGATCAGCCCGATCTTGCCGCAGTGGGATTGGCCGTCGCTGACTGCATCGTTCGACACCCCTACCCGCTTGCTATCGGGCATGGTCTGCCTGCTGGCACTGCACGCGTTGGCGCTTTGCCTGACGTTGGGCGTCGCCGACAGCGGCAAGCGCTATCCCCACCATTCGTTCCACCCGGTGCGCGTGATACGCCGCTTCTTCCAGGAGAACGCTGTACTGTGGCGCGACCCCATGGGCGGCGTCTCGATGTCGGTCACCACGCTGCTGTGGGGCGTAGGCGCAACCTTGCAACTCATCGTGCTGCGCTGGGCCCACGAAGCCTTGGGCCTGACACTGGCCCAGGGCGCTTACCTGCAGGGTGTTACCGCGTTTGGCGCCATCGCGGGCGCGGCCCTGGCCAGCCGATTTGTGGCGCTGCACCAGGCCATCAACGTACTGCCCCTGGGGCTGGTCATGGGCTTGCTGTTCCCGGTGATGCTGGCGGTGCACTCGGTTGCTACCGCCGTTGTTCTATTGATACTGCTGGGCACCTTGGCTGGCTTCTTTATCGTGCCCATGAATGCACTGCTACAACACCGAGGCTGCAGCCTGCTGACCGCCGGGCGCTCCATTGCCGTACAGGGCTTTAACGAGAACGCCGGCATGCTGGTGATGCTGGCGTTCTATGCAGCAGCGACTGCCGCACAGCTCTCGTTGCACACCCTGATCTGGAGCTTTGGACTGCTGGTGGCGGGGTGCATGGCACTTGTCATGAGTGGGCAATACAGAGCCAGGGTGACAGCGAGCAGCCACGCGCAATAGTGCATCGGTCGAACGACGGGGCTGCAATTTTTCGCAGGGCCGCCCCAAGAAAAATTAGCCCCCTCGGGGGGCAGCGACCCGCGTAGCGGCGGAGCGTGGGGGCTCAAGTCTTCAAATTGTCAAGAAACCATCATCAAACTGTTATGTAGGGTGGGTAGCCTCAGGGGCGTGAACCATCCAAACGAACTCCTGATCGAGTCCTTCGCAGAGCGTGCACCCAGCTTGCGCATTGCCGTCGTGACCGAAACTTTCCCTCCAGAGGTCAACGGCGTGGCCATGACCTTGGGGCGCATCGTCGACGGTTTGTTGCAGCGTGGACACGCGGTGCAAGTCGTGCGACCGCGACAAGCCAAGGAAGGGCCATTGGCCACTTCGCGCAGTGGGTTGGACGAGGTGTTGTCGCGTGGCGTGCCGGTGCCCGCCTATGGTGAGTTGCGCTTTGGCCTGCCATCCAAAAATCGGCTGGTCAAGCTCTGGAGCGAGAAGCGCCCGGACATCGTGCATGTGGTCACCGAAGGGCCACTGGGCTGGTCCGCCGTGGCTGCTGCGCGTGCCTTGCACTTGCCGGTCACCAGCTCGTTTCACACCAATTTCCACAGCTATTCACAGCACTACGGTATTGGCCTGTTCAAGAAGACCATTGAAGGCTATTTGCGCAAGCTGCACAACCGCACACAGGCCACGCTGGTACCCACCCGCGCCATGGTGGCAGAGCTGCAGGAACGGGGTTACCACAACGTGGGCCTGATGTCGCGCGGCGTGGCCATCGACCAGTTCAGCCCTGCCAAGCGATCCGCAGAGCTACGCCAGAGCTGGGGCGTGGCCGACGATGGCTTGGTCATGGTCCATGTCGGCCGCCTGGCCAAAGAAAAGAACATTGCCCTGGTGATAGCGGCGTTTCGCGCCATCAAGGCGCGCGTGCCAACCGCCAGCATGGTCTTTGTCGGTGACGGGCCGCTGCGCAAGCAAGTGCAAGAAACCTGCCCCGACGCCATTTTTGCCGGCGTACGCAAGGGTGAAGACCTGGCGCGGCACTATGCCTCCGCTGATCTGTTTCTATTCCCCAGTCTGACCGAGACCTTTGGTAACGTCGTGCCCGAGGCCATGGCCAGCGGCTTGGCCGTGCTGTCGTATGCGCATGCCGCCGCCAAGGAGTTGATCGTCAGCGGCAGCAACGGCGTACTGGTGCAGGGCACCGTGGAGCTGGACTTTGTAGACGCCGCTGTTGCCCTGGCAACGGACCCAGCCCTGGTGCAACAGATCCGCCAAGCAGCCGCGCCCAGTGTCGCCCATCTGGCATGGAACGCTGTGTACGACGGGTTTGTCGAAACCCTGTCTGGCGTCCTGGAGCGTCACGGCCGGCAGTTTGGACCGGCCCGCGCAGCCCATGCGGCCACCCCCCTTAAGCATTCCAGCGCATAAGGGCTTGGCCCATTTGCACCGGGTCACCGTCGGCCAAACCATCGCACACACTGAACCCCTTGGGTGCCAAAACAATGACGGTGGAGCCGTGCTGAAACCAACCCATCTCTTGCCCCTTGCTGAACGGCGCGTCACAGGCCACGGTGGCCGGGCCCTTGTACCGCATGTGCAGCAGCACATCCAGAAAATGCAGGCGAATGCTGGCCACCAAAATCGCCGCCACCGGCACCAGCGCCACGCGCTGACCTGCGCAGGGGCCGTCACCCCCCAGCCGGGTTCGGATAAAGGCGCGCTCGTTCTTGCAAAACAGTTTT
>JBBQBG010000014.1:0-32640 GCA_038317285.1 Burkholderiales bacterium
GTCTGACCTGCACAGCAAAATATCCCGCACCACGCTCGGCGCCGCCTTGGGTCTGGGCGCCATGACCACCTTGAGCACGCCCCAACAAGCCATCAAGCGCCTGCAGGCCGATGCCGTGCTCACACGGCTCAGCCATGGGGAATACGCGTTTGAAGATGATGCCTTCGCACAATGGGTCCGCGGACTGGCAATCTGACGCCACCCACCCGGGACGACTAGAATTGAGGGTTCTGCCCCACACTGCGGCCCCCTCAGCTTTCACTCTGCAAACCCATGTCTGAACCAATCATTCCCCAGGACGAAAACCAACTGATTTTGGAGCGCCGCGAAAAACTCAAGGCCATTCGCCAGCAGCAGGTGGACGGCAAGGGCGTGGCCTTTCCCAACGACTACAAGCCCAGCCACAAGGCCGAGGCGCTGTTTGCCGAGTACGAGGCGAAGACCACCGAAGAGCTGGAAGCCCTAGGCACCACCGCCAAGGTGGCCGGTCGCATGATGCTCAAGCGCGTGATGGGCAAGGCCAGCTTCTGCACGCTGCAGGACGCTTCCTTTGGTACCACGGGTGGGCGTATCCAGATCTACGTCAAGGGTGAAGACGTGGGTGCCGACCTGTACGCGGCGTTCAAACACTGGGATTTGGGTGACATCGTCGCCGCCGAAGGCAAGGTCTTCAAGACCAAGACCGGCGAGCTGTCGATCCACGCGACCAGCGTGCGCCTGTTGACAAAGAGCCTGCGGCCCATGCCCGACAAGTTCCATGGCATGGCCGACCAAGAGACAAAGTACCGCCAGCGCTATGTGGATTTAATGACCGATGTAGAGGCCCGCAAGCGCTTCGTGGCGCGCAGCAAGGCCGTCAGTGCGCTGCGCGATTTCATGGTGGCCAATGATTTTCTCGAAGTCGAGACGCCCATGCTGCACCCCATCCCCGGCGGTGCCAATGCCAAGCCCTTCAAGACCCACCACAACGCGCTGGACCAGGAGATGTTCCTACGCATTGCGCCTGAGCTGTACCTCAAGCGCCTGATCGTCGGCGGCTTTGACCGCGTGTTCGAGATCAACCGCAGCTTCCGCAACGAAGGCATCTCGGTGCGCCACAACCCCGAGTTCTCGATGATGGAGTTCTACGCGGCCTACTGGAACTACCAGGACCTGATGGACTACACCGAAGCGCTGATCCGCGACGCCGCCCAGCGTGCCACCGGATCGCTGCAATTGACCTACGCCGGCAAACCAGTGGACTTGGAGCAGCCGTTTGAACGCCTGACCATCGTCGAAGCCATCCGCAAATACACCGACGCTGGCGACAACGTGAACGATGCAGTGTGGCTGACCAACGAAGTCAAGAAGCTGGGCCTGACCGAGGCGAAGAACAAGCTCTCCGGCCGCACGCTGGCCAGCCTGCAGGTGCTGTATTTCGAAGAGACGGTGGAAGAAAAGTTATGGATGCCCACCTTCATCATGGAGCACCCCACCGAAATCTCGCCGCTGGCCCGCGCCAATGACGACCGACCCGAGGTGACCGAGCGCTTTGAGCTCTACATCACCGGCCGCGAATTCGGCAACGGCTTCAGCGAGCTGAACGATGCCGAAGACCAAGCCGCCCGTTTCCACGCCCAGGTCACGGCCAAGGACGACGGCGACGACGAGGCCATGCACTTTGACCATGACTTTGTCCGCGCGCTGGAGTACGGCATGCCACCCACCGGTGGCTGCGGCGTGGGCATTGACCGCCTGATGATGCTGTTGACCGACAGCGCCAGCATCCGCGACGTGATTTTGTTCCCCGCGCTGCGCCGGGAGGTTTAAAGTACGGCCACACGCCACGGTGTGTGCGCCGTCCAAACCCCGGGGAGATGATGATGCCGATTCGACCTTGGATCTTTCGCTGCAGCGGCGCATGCCTGCTGGCATTGGCGAACGCATCTGCGCATGCCGAAACCTTGCTGGTCTATGGCGACGACAGCTACCCGCCCGTGATCTACAGTGCGTCGGGCAAGCCCAGCGGTGTCTTGGCAAACCTGCTGCGCCAAGCTGGCGAACGCACC
Organism: Burkholderiales bacterium; assembly: GCA_038317285.1. Classification (GTDB taxonomy): domain Bacteria; phylum Pseudomonadota; class Gammaproteobacteria; order Burkholderiales; family Burkholderiaceae_C; genus Allorhodoferax. Next base: position 2,049 of record JBBQBG010000014.1, read on the forward strand.
GGAGACACCTACGAATTGCAGTTGTCCCCGTGGAAGCGGGCGTATGAGATGGCCCGCGCCGGGCGCGGCGCTGTGGTCGGTGTTTCCCGAACGGCCGAACGCCTGGTCCAGTTCGATTTTTCGGAACCCCTTTACTTTGACGATATACAAATCGTCGTCAAGAAAGGCCATGAATTTCCTTTCAACCAGCTCAGCGACCTTAAAGGCAAAACCGTGGGTGGCGCGCTGGGCGCGAGCTATGGCGAGACAGTGGATGCCGCCATCAAAAACGGGCTGTTCAAAGTGGACCAGGACAAGGGACAAAACGGCCGGCTGCACAAATTGCTGTCTGGTCGCGTGGATGCCGCCTTTATTGGCAACGGCACCGAGGGCTTCGACATGGCGGTGCGCGATGACGCCGAGCTGCAAGCCCAGCGCGAAGAATTTGTCGTCCTGGCCACGCCCCTCGCGCGCGACCCCCTGTACTTGGCGACAGCCAAAAGCATGGATAAAAAGGCGCTGCTGGAGCGCTTCAACCACGCTTTGCACGACATCCAAAAGGCCGGTGTCTCCAAAGCCCAGACCAAAAAGCCTCCTACAAAAAACAAGGAATGAGGCCATAGCCCTCGTACAACATGATTTTTATGCTATGAAAAATATAGCAACTGCGCAGTGGAAGTTTTTACAAGGCTACCCGCAAGAGACGCTGACCCAGGTGCAGAACATGCTCGATGGCCAGCGCACCGGCACTTGGCTGCTGCAAAAGTATCCGAACGCCCACGGCGTGCGCACCGACCGTGCGCTGTACGACTATGTGCAGGCGCTCAAGACTGAGCATCTGCGGGGCGCTGAGCCGCTTGCCAAGGTCGCATTTGACAGCAAGCTGCAAATCGTCCAGCACGCCCTCGGCACGCACACCACGGTGTCGCGCGTACAGGGAAGCAAACTTAAAGCCAAGCGCGAAATCCGCATCGCCTCGCTGTTCAAGGACTGCCCGCCCGAGTTTTTGAAAATGATTGTGGTGCACGAGTTGGCCCACCTGCGCGAGCGCAACCACGACAAGGCCTTTTACAACCTCTGCACCTACATGGAGCCAGCCTACCACCAGTTGGAATTTGAAGTGCGCCTGTACCTGACGCACCTGGAGGCTGTGGGCACGCGTTGCTGGGCTACCGCCGACAGCACCGTATAGCGCCCGGTTGAATAAGCCTCAAGGCTGCATCAACATGTGCACGATTTCGTCCTTGAATTTCAGACGCTTCTTCTTTTCTATTTCCATCGCTTCGTCCGTAATACCGGCATCAGCGCCCATCTCAATCTTGGCAATGCTGTGGTTCACCGTGTCGTAGCTTTCAAACAGCTTGGCAAAGTGCGCGTTGTCAGTTTTCAAACTGTGAATCTTGTCCTTGAATTGCGGGAACTCGGTGACGATGTCGTGTTTGAGCAGGTTCATGCAGAGGTCCTTTACGTTGTTGGTTTGCATGCAGGGCGCACACACCGCATGTGTACCACAGACGCCCGCCGCCGCCTGTGCGCCATCGCGCATTGCCCGCATTGCACGCCCGGCGCTCGTGTTGAGTGCCGGGCGTCAACGGTTACGCAATGGCTTCAGCAGATCCGACAAGCCGTTATGGTCAATCTCGTGCATCAAGGCCAGCAAGCGGCCAATTTCGCCCCTGGGGAAACCCGTTCGGGCGAACCAGTTCAAATAGTCTCCCGGCAGGTCGGCAATCAAACGCCCCTGGTATTTGCCGAACGGCATGGAACGGGTTACCAACAGGGAGAGATCTTCGGCTTGCATGGCTGGAGCATAGCGTAAATTTGCTATTGTTTTGATAGCTATTCACGCACATCTTACGAGGGCTATGTGCCACAATGGCACGCAACAAAAGCGCAAAAGAAGGATTCTCTATGTCCCGTCCCCATGTTTGGGCCAGCAAGGTCGCAGCGTTGATCCAAGGTGGCAATACCCAAGCGGCGCTGGCGCAGATCAAAGTCGCGCCCTCGGTTACCGATGTGGAGCAGTTGCGCACGCTGCTGACCCAAGCCAAACTGCTGGCGCGCAACCCTGTGCTGGACTCCGCCACGCAGGACCAGATCGCTGCGCTCAAGGGCTCGCGCCTGCACCGGTCGCCCTGAAACTCCCGCACACCACACCACACCGCGCAAGGAAGGATATTTTTGTGAACGTTCGTACAGCGTTGGCCTTGTGCCTGTCCGTTTTAGGCCTGTGCGCTTGCGCGCGCGACACCGACTACCGCCCGCCCCCGCCGCTACCACCACCCAACCTCGTAGCCGACATGCCGCCCACCAGTTTGGTGAGCTTGCGTGTCGTCGTGCAGTTCAAAGAACGTGTGGCCTATGCCGACCCTGTGTTCGTCAACACTTTACAGACGCAGGCCAAAATGCCGGTGCAATACATTGCATCCGTCTCTGCCGACACCCATATCTATGCGCTGCAGATGCCCGCCAACCAGGATCCTGCTGTTGCCTTGCAGCGCCTGGGTGCCTTGCCCTCAGTAGCACGGGTAGAGATTGATGAAAAAGCAAAAGCCAACTAGAACCAAAACAGGGATTTTTCCATGACAGGAATTCGCGGAATGCGGTATTGCGTTGCTTCGCTGACCACCGTTGCAGTGGCCAGCGCCTCGCTGTACGCGCTGGCCCAGACACAAGACCCGGCAACCACCGTCAAATCGTCGGCACAGGCCCAACGCCGGGCCGAAATGCCCGGTTCGCAGCAACGCCTGGACCGCCTCATCATCAAGTTCAAAGACGGCACCGATGCCAGTGGCAACGCCAAGAGCAGCGCCCAGAGCGTGGCGTTGGCGCAAGACCGCGTGCAGGCCCTGAACACGTTCTCGGTGACCAGCAAAGGGGGCGTGACCCTGTCTTATCTGAAGTCGGTCACGGGCAGCACCCATGTTGCGCGCACCAGCCAGCCCATGGCACACGCCGAACTAAGCGCGCTGGCCCTGACCGTGTCGCAAGACCCACGCGTCGAATTCGCCGAGGTGGACGAAAAAGTGTATTCCCATTTTCTACCCAACGACCCGTTCTACACGGCCAAACAGGGCAGCCTGCAATCGCCCTACGTGGTAGCAGGCGGCGCTAATCTGCCCAATGCCTGGGGACGTAGCGTGGGCGGTGTGCCGGTCAGCGGTGCCGGCGTGACGGTGGCCGTGCTGGACACCGGCTACCGCCCCCATGCTGACCTGGTAGCCAATATCGTCGCCGGCTACGACTTCATCAGCCAGGATGGTTTTAACGACTTCACCACGGCCAACGACGGCAACGGACGCGACCCCGACGCGCAGGACCCCGGTGACTGGAATACACAGACAACCAGCCTATGCGCTGCAGAAAACTCGTCCTGGCATGGCACACACGTGGCCGGCATCATAGGTGCGACGGGTAACAACAATACCGGTGTCATTGGCGTGGCTTACCGCGCCAAGATTCTGCCGTTGCGCGTGCTGGGCGTTTGTGGTGGCTACACATCGGACACCGCGGCTGCGATGCAGTGGGCTGCAGGCTTGGCCGTTCCCGGCGTGCCCGCTAACCCGAATCCCGCAAAAGTTCTGAATATGAGTTTCGGGCGCAGCGGAACCTGCGCGCAAACCTACCAGTCGGCTGTTACCGCGGTGCGCAATGCGGGCACTACCGTTGTGGTTTCCACCGGCAATGATTCGTCTTACACCGCGATCACCCAGCCCGCCAATTGCCAGGGCGTGATCGCGGTCACAGCCCACACATCATCGGGCGCCAATGCCGACTATGCCAATATCGGCCCCGGTACCAGCATCAGCGCCATGGGCAACAACATCTACACCACCGGCAATACGGGCGTTACGGTGCCCGCGGCGGACAGCTATGACGCCAGGTCTGGCACCAGCTTCTCTGCACCCCACGTATCGGGTGTGGTCGCGCTGCTGGTGCAACTCAAACCCACGATCAGCCCGGCTGAAGTGCAAACCGTCATCATGAACTCTGCCCGTCCCTATGCAGCGGGCACCTTGTGCGCCACACGCTCCGACTGCGGCGCAGGACTGCTCGATGCCTTCAAGGCCGTGCACACCTTGCTGCAAGCCCAGGGTATTGCCAATGCAGCACCCCTCATGCGCGCATTGCCCACGCAATATGTACTGCCCGGCGGCGCACTGCAGTTCTCCGCCACAGCCACCGACGCCGATGGCGATGAGGTCGCATTCATTGGCAGCGGCCTGCCCGCCGGGGCCAGCTTCAACGCGGTCACCGGAGCCTTCAGTTGGCCCAAGGCAACGCCGGCGGGGGACTACACCTTTGTGATCCAGCCGACCGATGGCGCCGTGTTGGGTGCCAGCATGTCGGTCAAGATTTCGGTGACCACTGTCATACCGATCGGGCCAGTGGTGCCGGTTACACCCACCCCTGTCACCCCCACTCCTCCATTGGCGGTGACACCCCTAGGCGCGCCTACGGGTGGCGGCGGAGGCGGTTCTTTGGACTGGTCGGATCTGGCTGCTGGACTGCTGTTGTTAGGCGCTGCGGCCTGGGCGCGCCGCCAATCGGTGCCACTGCAACGCGTACGCCAGCAACACCGCGACTAAGCCACCCGCAGCGCCCGCCTCATGGGCAGGGTAATAGGTTGTGAAACCCAGCCAACCCGTTGGTGACTCATTGGCGAGCCCATGCTGCGCCAACAGCTTGATTGCCAAGCCCGACAACACCAGTGCGCCCAACCATTGGGCTCGCGCGCGCGGGTTCGCCATTGACTGCGTAGTTGTCGAGCGGGGTAACAGCAGCGCCAGCGCGCTACCCGCCAGCTGCCCATGCAAGGCGCCCGACGCACCGGCGTAGTGCGCACAATTGGCATCCAACGCAATCATCAGCGCCACCCCAACGTAGCCACCCAACAAGGCCAAAATCTGCATAGGCCCAGCAACCAGCTGCCGGAAGGCCAACAGTAAGACCGCGAAACCCAAGGCGTTGACGGCGGCATGCAGGCTGCTCCAATGTACCCACTGCGCCGTCAGCAATTGCCACCAAGCGCCAGCCCCATACGCATTGCGGTCGAACTGCCAGCCCTGCGCCACGCCGGGCAACCACTGCGCAGCCAGCGTGAAGGCAATGAAGGCCAGTGCGCACCCCAAGGCTGGCGCACGCACGCCGGGCAGCAGAGTCACGTCAGGCAATCCAGTCCAGCGCGTGCATATACGCCGGCTGCACCATCAGCGCGTCCCACTCCACAGCAGGCGTCAAAGGCAGCAGTGCGCGGCGGCGCAGTTCGCTGGCATCGCTGGCCTGCCATTGGCCTTTGACCTCAGCCTCCGTCAGCCCGGCGGCCAGTTCATCAATGGCGCTGCCGCCAGCCTCGCTATTGGCCAGCGACTGGTTGCACAGCAAGACCATGTCGCATCCGGCGGTCAGCGCGGCCAGAGCCGCCTGGGTGTAGCTCAGGCTCTGCCCGCCCATTTGCCGTGCCCCGGCCATCGACAAATCGTCACTAAAGATGGCGCCGCCAAAGCCCAACTGGCCACGCAGGATGTCGTTCAACCAAGTGGGGGAAAAGCCCGCAGGGCGCACGTCCACTTTCGGGTAGACCACATGGGCCGGCATCACGCTGCGGGTCACGGTGTTGAGCCAGCGGTAGGGGGCTGCGTCATCGGCCAGTATGGTTTTGAGACTGCGTTTGTCTACAGGAACGGCGGTGTGCGAATCGGCGGACACAAAGCCGTGGCCGGGAAAGTGCTTGCCACAGTTGGCCATGCCGCTTTGCAGCAGGCCGTGCATCAGGCTCTTGGCCAGCAGGGCCACGACGCGCGGGTCGCGGGCAAAGGCGCGGTCGCCGATGACGGAACTGCCGCCATAGTCAAGATCCAGCACCGGGGTAAAGCTCAGGTCCACACCACAGGCGCGCAACTCGGCACCCAGTACATAACCGCAAGCGGTGGCGGCATTGGTGGCGTCCATGGGGCCGGCGTGCTGTTTGGCCGAGGGCGCCTGCATCCACATCTCGCCTAAAGCGCGCATTGGCGGCAGGTGGGTAAAGCCGTCGGTCTTGAACCGCTGCACGCGGCCGCCCTCATGGTCCACACAAATCAACAATTCGGTCCGGATTTTTTTGATGTCACGGCACAGGGCTGTCAGTTGTGCACGGTCTTGCCAGTTGCGGGCAAACAAGATCAACCCACCGACCAGCGGATGCTTCAGGCGCTGACGGTCTGCCTTGCTCAGCTCGGTGCCGGCAATGTCGATGATGAGGGGGGCGTGGAAGGTCATGGGCGTCATCCGTAAAATATGGAATGCTATGAATTTAGTAGCTGCTTACGCTTATTGTACGAGGGCTAGAGCATCATTTAATCAAATGCTTTGCGCCAGAAACGGCTCGCAGCAGCATGCCATGCGTCTTGGGGCACACTATGCCATGCAACCGCTTCCAACCAGCCTTTATGCGTGACTTCCCCACACTGACCACCCGCCGATTGCATCTACGCGAAATCGTGCCGACCGATGCGCCCGCGCTGTTTGCCATCCACAGCGACGTGGAGGCCATGCGCTGGTTTGGCACCGACCCCATGCTCACCTTACAAGACGCCGAGAAACTCGTCGACGCCTTCGCCGCCGGCCGCACCTTGGCCAACCCGGGCACCCGCTGGGCCATCACCGACGGGACCAACGGGCAATTGCTGGGCACTTGCGGTCTGTTCAAGTGGAACCGCAACTGGCGTAGCAGCTCGCTCGGCTACGAATTGGCCCAAGGCGCCTGGGGGCAAGGCCTGATGCAGGAGGCGCTGGACGCCGTGCTGGGCTGGGGTTTTGAGCACATGGCTTTGAATCGGGTGGAGGCCCAAGTGCACCCGCAAAATACCGCGTCCATCAAACGGCTGGAGGCACTGGGCTTTGTGCGCGAAGGCCTGCTGCGCCAGGCCGGGTTCTGGCTGGGCGAGTACCGCGATCTGGTGCAATATGCACTGCTGCGCGACGAAGTGCGTAGACCGCTACCAAATTTGTAGCGCCTCACGCATTCTGCACGAGGGCTACAGCCCATTTCTGCTCAAACGTTTTCTTTGAACTCGACCACGCAAAAGCTCGCTGCGTAATCTGTCTCGTCCGTCACCGAAATGTGGGCACTGAGGTTTTTGGCCTCAACCCACTCTTTGAGTCCACCATGGAGCACGAGGGTTGGCGCTCCGCTGGGCAGCTTGGCCACTTCACACAACCGCCAAGTCATGGGCATGCGCATGCCAAGGCCGATCGCCTTGCTGAACGCTTCTTTGGCCGAGAAACGTGTGGCGAGGTAGCGCACCCCCCGCTCTGGCCAACGGGCGCTGCGTGCCTTCCAAGTCGCGAATTCTCCGTCGCTCAATATCTTGGCTGCGAAGCGGTCGCCATGGCGTTCCAGGCTCGCCTTGATGCGGCGCACGTCGCAGATGTCAGTGCCTATGCCGTAGATCATGTGGCCAGACATTTCAAATAGGCCTGCACGGTAGCGGCATAGCCCAGCTCCAGCGCGTCGGCAATCAACGCGTGACCTATGGACACCTCGGCCAGACCGGGCACCGCATGCGCAAACGCAGCCAGGTTGTCACGGTTGAGGTCATGGCCGGCATTGACACCCAGGCCAGCATCCAAGGCGGCCTGGGCGGCTTGGGCGAAGCGCTGCAGTTGCATATCCTGCGCGGGTGTGCCCCAGGCCGCGGCATAGGGTTCGGTATAGAGTTCGACCCGGTCTGCGCCCACGGCCTTGGCGGCACGCATCGCCGCGGCATCGGCGTCCATGAACAGGCTCACGCGCACGCCCAGAGCATGGGCCTGGGCTATCAATGGTTGGAGACGTGCGGCATCTTGCGGAAAAGTCCAGCCATGGTCGCTGGTGAACTGGCCTTCGGAGTCCGGCACAAACGTGACCTGATGGACCGGCAGCTTGCGCGCCACCAGATCGGCCACGCAGTCCATCAGGTTGTGGAAGGGGTTGCCCTCGACGTTGTACTCACGGTCCGGCCAATCCTTTAGCAACACAGCCAGGTCGCGCACATCATCGGCACGGATGTGGCGTGCGTCGGGCCGTGGATGCACGGTGATGCCCGCCGCACCGGCCTGCAGACACAGCGTGGCCGCCTTGGTCACGCTGGGAATACCCAGGTGGCGGGTGTTTCGCAGGTGGGCCACCTTGTTAACGTTGACGGAGAGGTTGGTCTTGGGTGTGGGAGTCATGTTGTTTTACCGCCGGGCCGCCCCATAGCAAAACGCGCCCCCGCGGGAGGCAGCGTAGTACACGAAGTGGCAAGCGTGGGGACCATGTTCTTAAAGGCTTTGGATGTCCATCATCATCTGGCGGGTGCGCAGGGTTTTGACACCGCAATGGTAGTGCAGCAGCGCCCGCAATTGCGGCTTGAGTTCATTGGCCACCGTCGCGCAGGCGCGCAGCGTCGTGGTAAATGGCGCGCGGTCTTGCAGCGCGGCCTGCAACGCGGTCCATTGCTCGCCGCTGAGGCTGGTGCGGTCATCGGCATGGGCCTGACGCAAACCGCCTTCGGGGACCAGGCAGTACGCGGTGTCGGGTTCTAGTGCGCCCAAAGTCATGGTCTGCATATCCAACTGCGGCAGCAAACCGATTTCACGCAGCAGCAGCAATTCGTAGGTACGCAGCGCGGCCTGCAAAGCCTCTCCATGCTCGCTGGCCAGCACGCGCACCACATTGGCATAGACATCAAACAGGCCGGGATGCGGGTCATCGCGCGCCAGCAAAGTTAACAATAGCTCATTGAGGTAGTAGCCCGACAGCAGGGCGTCACCGGTTGGCATCACGTGGCCACCCTGCCATTCGGCGCTCTTGAGCGTTCGAATTTCAGCGTCGCCACCAAAGGCAACATCCAGCATCTGCAGGGGCAGCAAGACCGGACGGAAACTGGAACTGGGTCGCTTCGCGCCTTTGGCGACCAGTGCAATACGGCCGTAATGCCGCGTGAAGACTTCCAGAATAAGACTGGACTCGCTCCAATCGTAGCGGTGCAGCACATACGCGGGCTCGTCGGCTACACGCTTCGTCGCCACAACTCACGCCGCCATCGATGCGCCGCAGCAATTCACCGCCGGGCCGCCCCAAGGTGAATTGGCCCCTTGAGGGCGCAGCGACCCGCGCAGCGGCGGAGCGTGGGGGCTCTATTCATACCCAAAACTGCGCACCCGCGCTTCGTCGTCTGCCCAGCCCGAGCGCACCTTGACCCACAGCTCGATGAAGACCTTGGCGTCGGCCAACTTCTCCAGCTCAACACGGGTTTCCATACCGATGCGCTTGATGCGCTCACCTTTGTCACCAATCACCATCGCCTTGTGCGTGTCGCGTTCCACGACGATGGTGGCGGCAATGCGCAGCAGACGCTTTTGGCCCTTGCGTTGTGGTGGCTCTTCTTCAAATTTGTCGATGACCACAGTAGAGGTGTAGGGCAACTCGTCGCCCGTCAAGCGGAACAACTTTTCGCGCACCAGTTCGCTGGCCAAAAATTTCTCGCTGCGGTCGGTCAGCTCGTCTTCGGCATACCACCAGGCTTGCTCGGGCAGGTATTTCTCACAGACACCTAGCAGGCGCTCCACGTCTTTGGCGTTGTTGGCCGACATCGGAATAAATTCCGCAAAACTGTGCTTGCCCTGCATGGTCTGCAGCCAGGGAGCGATGTCGCCACGGCGGTGGATGTTGTCGAACTTGTTGGCGATCAACAGGGTGGGAATGTCCTTGCCAAGCAAGGCCAGCACGCGCGCGTCGGCTGGCGTAAAGCTGCCCGCCTCCACGACGAACAAAATCAGGTCCACGTCGGCCACAGCGCCTTGCACGGTCTTGTTCAGCGACTTGTTCAGCGCATTGGCGTGCAGGGTCTGAAAGCCGGGCGTGTCAACGAAAACAAACTGCGTGGCACCCCGTGTGTGCATGCCGGTAATGCGATGGCGTGTGGTCTGCGCCTTGCGCGAGGTGATGCTGATCTTTTGCCCCACCAGGGCGTTCAATAGCGTGGACTTGCCAACATTGGGCTTGCCGACGATGGCGACCAGGCCACAGCGTTGGCCCCCTTCGGCTGCTGATCCGGGTTGCGCCAACTTTGGCGTGCTTTTGAGCAGGCCTTCGAGCATGCTGTCCAAATCGGGTTGTGCGTCCGATCCGTCGCTAGCTCTCGTGGAACCTGCATCAGCCGCTATCTTTTTTGTAGTTTCTTTTTTTGGCGTCATGTTTTTCGGCGTCATGGTTTAACTTTTGCCTTGATGGTTAGCAGCATCGCGGCAGCTGCGGCCTGTTCGCCGGATCGGCGGGAGCCGCCTATGCCCCGCTCGGCCAAACGCAACTCGGGAATTTCACACTCCACGTCAAAGCTTTGCTTGTGCGCCGCACCGAGGGTGCCGATGACTTTGTACAGCGGCAACTTCATTTTGCGGCCCTGCAGCCACTCTTGCAACTCGGTTTTGGGGTCCTTGCCAATGGCATCCATGCCAGGGTTGATTTCCACGCCCTGAAAAAGACGCTGCACCAGCGCCTGCGCTGCTGCGTATCCTGCGTCCAGGTATACCGCACCGATGATGGCTTCCAGTGTATCGGCCAGGATGGACGGGCGCTTTTGACCGCCGGAGCGCACTTCACCCTCGCCTAGGCGCATGACTTCGGGCAGGTCCAAGCTGACAGCCAATTGGTGCAAGGTATCTTGCTTGACAAGGTTGGCGCGAACCCGGGACAGATCGCCCTCAGGCAAATCGCCCAAACGGGTATAGAGAAGATCGGAAACAGCCAGATTGAGCACCGAGTCGCCCAAAAACTCCAGGCGTTCGTAGTGGTCGCTTGAGAAGCTGCGGTGGGTCAGTGCCTGGGTCAGCAAAGAAACATTGGAAAATTCGTGTTGCAGGCGACGCTGCAACTCCACTAGTCCAGGCGCCACGCTATTTGGAACGACCGGCGTATTTGAGCGTCAGCCAGGCGGGGCCGGTTAGGTGGATTTCGCGTTCGTACTTGAAGCTTACGACCACTTTATCGCCTTCTTTGGTGATTTCGAGATCTTTGGGGCTGACGGATTTAAAGTCGTCAATATCTTGGGCGCGCTGAAAACTATTTCGTATTTCTACGACGGTACCGCCCTCTGCCGCTACTTTGTTAACTGCCTTTGAAATCGCCTGGTACTCAACCAGGGTAGGAAACACCTGCGCGGCGATGACGCCGGTCACTGCTAACACCACGCCGACAAAGACCAAACCAAAAAAGGTAATGCCACGCTGCTTGGACCTGCTGTGCATCTTCTTCATGTGAACCATCCTTTCAATCAAACGAACCGATACGCTTGGGATTACTGAAATTCATCCAGACAAAAAAGGCCCTGCCGACGATGTTTTTTTCCGGCACGAAACCCCAATACCGAGAATCCAGCGAATTATCGCGATTGTCACCCATCATGAAATAGTGACCCTCAGGCACCTTGCAACGCACGCCTTCAACGGAATAGAGGCAGCCTTCGCGTCCCGCAAAATTGTCAGCGCCCGGTATGAAGGCCGGTCGCGTGTCGTCATTGAGAAGCCGGTGTTTTTTGTCACCCAGCGTTTCTTCAAATTGTTTGAAGTAGACCGTCAAATCTTGGTCCAAAAACTCCGGGACGCTGGTTGTAGGTACTGCCTGGCCATTGATCGTCAGCCGCTTGTTGATGTACTCCACTTGATCACCTGGCACGCCGACCACGCGCTTGATGTAGTCAAGACTGGGTTTGGGTGGATATCGGAACACCATGACATCTCCCCGTTTGGGCGGGGTGCCCTCGGTAATCTTGGTGTTGAGTACCGGCAGGCGCAGGCCATAGGTGAATTTGTTCACCAAGATCAAATCGCCAACCAGCAACGTAGGGATCATTGAACCGGACGGAATCTTGAAGGGCTCTACAAGGAACGAACGCAGAAAGAATACCGAAATGATGACGGGGAACAAACCCGCGGTCCAGTCCAGCCACCAGGGCTGCATCAGCAAACGGTTTTTGGCTTCCGCAATGTCGCCATCCACCTGGCTGATTCCCATCTTACCCAGGTCTTCACGGCGCTTCGCGTCGGAGGCATCGAGCACGGCGGCGGCCTTTTGCCGCTGCGGTAGAAAGTAAAAGCGTTCAGCCAACCAAAAGGCGCCCGTCACAACGGTAGCCATAAAGAGCAACAAAGCAAAGTTGCCCTCCACTACGCCAAAATACCAAGACACCGCATAGGCAACAAATGCCGCCAAAACGGCCGAGGTCAGGGCCGCCATCAGTCCTCCACCTGCAAAATTGCGAGGAAGGCCTCTTGCGGCACCTCCACAGATCCGACTTGTTTCATACGTTTCTTACCTGCCTTTTGTTTTTCAAGGAGCTTCTTCTTGCGCGAAATGTCGCCGCCATAGCACTTGGCCAGCACGTTCTTGCGAAGGGCTTTGATTGTCTCACGCGCAATCACGTTGGCTCCGATGGCAGCCTGGATCGCGACGTCGTACATCTGGCGCGAAATGATCTCGCGCATTTTGGCAACCACCGCACGGCCACGGTATTGGCTTTGGGCACGGTGCAGCATGATGGACAGGGCGTCGACCTTTTCGCCGTTGAGCAAAATGTCCACCTTCACGACATCGGCCGCGCGGTATTCCTTGAAATCGTAGTCCATGGACGCGTAGCCGCGACTGACACTCTTGAGCTTGTCGAAGAAGTCGAGCACGATTTCGGCGAGTGGCATTTCATACGTCAGCACGACTTGGCGGCCCTTGTAAGCCATGTTCATTTGGACGCCACGCTTCTGGTTGGCCAGCGTCATGACCACCCCCACATACTCTTGGGGCATGTACAGGTGCATGGTGACGATGGGCTCGCGGATTTCGGCCATCTTGCCGACGTCGGGCATCTTGGAGGGGTTTTCCACCATGATGACTTCGCCATCGTTCTTCATCACCTGGTAGACGACGCTGGGCGCAGTAGTGATCAGGTCCTGGTCAAACTCGCGCTCCAAACGTTCTTGCACAATTTCCATATGCAACAAGCCCAGGAAGCCGCAACGGAACCCAAAACCCAAAGCCTGTGAGACTTCGGGTTCGTAATGCAAGGACGCGTCGTTGAGCTTGAGCTTCTCCAGAGCGTCGCGCAGTGAATCGTATTCGCTGGCTTCGGTAGGGTACAAGCCGGCAAACACCTGGGGCTGAATTTCCTTGAAACCGGGCAGCGCTTCGGTCGCTGTAAAGGCGGCGCCCCCAGACCCTTGCTTGATCAGGGTGACGGTGTCGCCAACCTTGGCGGCCTGCAGTTCCTTGATACCCGCAATGATGTATCCCACCTCGCCTGCTTCGAGCGATTGGCGCGGCTGATTGGCTGGAGTGAACACGCCCAGGTTGTCGGCGTTGTACATGGCGCCAGACGCCATCATCTTGATCCGTTCACCTTTGGCCAAACGACCGTCGACGACACGCACCAACATCACGACGCCGACATAGCTGTCGAACCAGCTGTCGATGATCATGGCGCGCAGCGGGCCATCCGGATTGCCTTTGGGGGCAGGTATCTTGGCAACGATGGCTTCCAGAATTTCGTCAATGCCTACACCGGTCTTGGCAGAGCATTGAATGGCATCGGTCGCGTCAATACCAATCACGTCTTCAATTTCACTGCGCGCGTTGTCGGGGTCCGCGTTGGGCAAGTCAATCTTGTTGAGTACCGGCAGCACTTCCACATGCAGGTCCAACGCGGTATAGCAATTCGCTACCGTCTGCGCTTCCACGCCTTGCGATGCGTCGACGACCAGCAGCGCGCCTTCACAAGCGGACAACGAACGACTCACTTCATAGGAGAAGTCCACGTGACCTGGTGTGTCGATCAGATTGAGGTTGTAGACCTGTCCATCGAGTGCTTTGTATTGCAGCGCCGCGGTCTGTGCCTTGATGGTTATCCCACGCTCTTTTTCGATATCCATCGAATCAAGAACCTGCGCTTGCATGTCACGCGCTTCGAGTCCGCCGCAGCGTTGGATCAAGCGGTCTGCAAGTGTGGATTTGCCGTGATCAATGTGCGCAATGATCGAAAAATTTCTGATGTGATTCATCAACGAAAACGCTTAAGTGGTTGAATTAGAAAGGACAGGCAAGAAAAAAGGGCGCGTCGGATAATGACGCGCCCTGAAACCAACAATCATTGGCAACTGCGAAGGTTGGAGCTTCATTGTAGGCAAAAAGCGCTGAAAGCAAAGCCCTCAAAACACCACTTAGGCGTCGTTGCGACTCAACAACAGTTATTTTATTCACAGCTTATCAACAATTCAAAGGGAGAAGTTCTGTACAACTTGTGGGCGATCTGTGGATCAGCTGTGGGGGACTTGCCGTCATCCCATATGATGGATTATTGCAAACCCATATATCCAGAAAGTGCTTTGCAGGCCTAATATTCTAACCAATTTCCAAACCACTCTGGTAAGTTAGTGAGCGCAAACGTGATCGACAGCGCTTTGCCCGATACAAAAAATCTATGGCGGGGTCGCCCAAACAACCCAAAACCCCGCTGGTATGGAGGGTTGTTCGGTGACTTGCAGTCTATTTGGCGGGCTTGATGATGACGAATTGCGCCATGTTCGCGCGACGAATGAGCACTGGCAGCGACTTGGCCTTGTCGTGTTTCGCCAGCACGGCTTCAAACTCTTTCACAGACGCAATATCGACATTGCCCAACGCCAGAATGACGTCGCCTTCAAGCAATCCCGCTCGGGCCGCGGCATCGATGGCGCTGTCGACCTTTACCCCGCCTTTAATCTTCAGATCCTTCCTTTGCGCGTCCGTCAACTCGCTCACAGCAAGTCCGATGGACTGTCCCGCCGCCGAGGATTTGGGCTTTTCGTCACGCGCGGAAGCCTTCGCAACCGGTTTGTCTGCTTCAAGTTCTGCGATTGTGATGCTCAGGTCTTTGGAGACACCCCGCCGAAACACAGTGATCGTGCTCTTGGTACCGGGCTTGGTAGCACCAATGAAACGTGGCAACTCTGAGGACTTTTCGATGGTCTTGCCTTCGAAACGCGTGATGATGTCACCAGCCTCAATACCCGCCTTTTCAGCGGGCGATCCGGCCTCCACATTTCGCACAACAGCACCCACCGCCTTGCCAAGGCCAATGGACTCCGCAACCTCTTTGCTAATCTGTTCAATCGTCACGCCTATGCGTCCCCGTGACACCCGTCCGGAACTGCGCAGTTGGTCACTGACACGCATCGCCTCATCCATTGGGATGGCGAACGAAATTCCCATAAAGCCACCCGAGCGCGAATAGATTTGACTATTGATTCCGACAACCTCACCCCGCATATTGATCAGCGGACCACCGGAGTTGCCTGGGTTGATCGCAACATCCGTCTGGATCAGAGGTAGGTCTCCACCCGTATCCCGCTGCTTGGCGCTCACAATGCCTGCTGTGACTGTATTTTCGAGGCCGAACGGCGAGCCAATCGCCATGACCCATTCACCGACCCGCAAGCGACTTACATCGCCCACCTTGACCGCCGGCAAGCCCGTCGCCTCGATCTTCACCACGGCTATGTCACTGCGTTTGTCTGAGCCAATAATCTTGGCCTTGAACTCGCGTTTGTCGGTCAACGTAACCAGGACTTCATCGGCACCTTCCACCACATGGGCATTGGTCATAATGAAGCCGTCAGCCGTCAGAATGAAGCCTGAGCCCACGCCGCGCGGCTGTTCTTCTTCTTGTTGGGGTTTGCTTTGGCGCGGTGCCTGGCGGGGATTTCCGGGTGCGTTGGGCATCGGTATGCCAAAACGCCGGAAAAACTCCAACATGTCCTCATCGCCTGCACCACCCTGCGCAGGGCGCGCTGCTATTTTTTCCAAAGTACGGATGTTGACCACGGACGGGCCCACCTGGTCCACCATGTCCGTAAAGTCAGGCAAGGTGCGAGCCTGCGCCATGGCCGATTGCAATGGCGCGGTCGCCACAAAGGCGCAAGTGGACAGGCTCAACGCGACCAAGAATGCGTGCAAAGTCTTGTGCATAAAAATCTTCATCGGATATCTTCCATTCAAAAAAACAGTACTGTCATAGAGCGGGCTGCACGGGCAGCGTTCCGTGCAACGTGTTATTTTTTACGTTCCAGCGACTGCGTAAATGCAAGTAACGTGGCCAAAGGCACTTCTCCAACGGCGGTTGCCCACCAGGTATCGATACGGCGTGTCAAGGTGCGCGTTGCTCCACCCATGTCGGTAACACCCTCGCGCGCGTGGCGCCGCGCATCAAACGCCTCAACGAAAAGCGAAACGGTAGCGACACCATCGGAAAACACCCACTGCATCGTGCCCTGGGTATTGTTTTCAGACCCGGGGGGCACGGCTGCGGGGCGTTGATAGCAACCCATGGGCTTAAATCCATCCACGGGCCGTTGCAAGGTCCAACCCTGAGCTTCGGCAGTAGTCTTTTGCAGGTCAGGCCGCACGACGCGGTAACCATCGGTGTTGCCAGATCGGGCCAGCTTTGCCACGTTCACGACAGCACCTAACTGCAGCTCTGAAAACGCGGACTGCTCTAATATCTTGCCATTCACGTCCAGCGTTTGCAACTGAATGATGAGTCCGGTCTTCTTCTCGCTCCACACACGGTACCCATAGCGCAACTGGTCCTTGGGAACAAGTTGGAAAATCTCGGAGTCGAAGCCCGCGATACGCTCATTGCCCACGGCTTTAAGTTGGTAAAAGTCGCCGATAGCGGAGTCATTAGATTTAAACAAGTTTGGGAACAAGCCCAATGACTCGCGTACCTCGGCAACCGCAATTCTGGATTGCGGAAAAAATGTTGTGACCTGGTCGTTATGGCGAAAGATCGCCCTCGGCGTGCCGCTCAAGGACTCGACGCGTTCGAGTTGTTGCGTATCGTCACAAGCATGCCATATGCGAGCGCTAGCCATGCCGCCGCTTGAGGACACGACAAAAGTGCCCGTATAAACACTTTGCCGCGCGGCCTGGTGCACACGCATAAGCCAGGCGTTCAAAGCCATATCGCCACCGACCGCTTGGGCCACCGCAAGCCCCTGGGCGCCCATACCCAGAACGGTCAGTAGCACGCTGACCAGCCACCCCGCAATTGGCTTCACCGAGCAGGCCCTTCATAGGTGGCGTTGCGCAAATAGCCCGCGGGAACTTGCAGTGCCGAGTGGCCACCCAACTGCCTGTGCGCCATCATCAATTCATCGAGGTGCGCATCGCGCAGCATAGTACCGGCGCCGGTATCGGCGACGACCAAGGTAGTTGGCGCACGGGGCACAAGTGCGCCTTGTGCAGCTAATTGCGCATCGGTCCGCAAGCCGGTCTGCATCCAGAGGTTCATGCCAACGACTCCTACCAGTGCAAAACCCGCCACACCGGCAAGCATCTTCCAACGGAACACCGACACGTTGGCGCTTGACACGCTCACCTGAACAGGAGCGAACGGCGCACTCTCGTTGACTACTGGACGCGCTGGTTCCAGTGCTAAACGACGCTCCAAACGTTCCAAAAACGCGTGGTCGCCGCTAGCCGGTGCCAGCTCTGCACTTCGCAATACGTCGCCAATCACATGGTATGCGTGCCACGTTTGCACCGCTTGGCGGTCACATAGCAAGGCTTCAAAGGCCTGCGCGCACGTATCACCTTGGATATGACCGTCCATCAAATCACAAATTCGTTCGTTGGGTATTGAATCCATTTTGTCCATATGCAGTCCTTCACCACCGTTTACCCGTTTGCTTGTCCAGCAACGGCCGGACCCGGGCTGAGATCGCCTCCCTTGCGCGAAAAATGCGCGATCGTACTGTCCCTACCGGACAGTTCATGGCGGCAGCAATTTCCTCGTAACTCAAGCCTTCGATCTCTCGCAATGTCACTGCCTGGCGTAAGTCGGCCGGCAAATCATCCATGGCCGCATTAACCATGGCCGCAATTTCCTTGGCAGCCAGAATGGATTCCGGTCCGTCATCGGCTATTGGTTCGTTTTTTTTCCAGGAAGTTTCATCGTCATCATCATTTGCAAGAAAACTCTCTGAGACCGTGGGATCGTTCTTGAGTTGCAGCAAGAACTTCTTGGCGGTATTGACGGCAATGCGGTAGAGCCAGGTGTAAAACTGCGCGTCACCCCGAAACTGGTGGAGCGCCCGGTACGCTCGGATAAAGGTTTCCTGGCAGATGTCTTCCACCAAATCGACATCGCGCACCATGCGACCAATCAGGCGTTGGATACGCCGCTGGTACTTGAGTACCAACAAACCGTAGGCACGCTGGTCGCCCGCCACCGTGCGCTGGACTAAGACCGCGTCACTGTCTTGCGGGAGGGGCGGCAGAGCGTCGCTCATGCCAAGTCCCCATCTTCTGGCAAAGCATTCTCTTTGTCGCCACCCTCCACAACGGCTTGGCTTGAGACGAGCGCGCGCCGCAAGGGCGTCCAACTCGCATCGCCGGGCATCGCTTCTAGCCACAGATAAGCCGGCGCATCGCCTGACGCCGCAACCGAGACCAGAACAACCCGTTGGAAATCCATCAATAGCCGCAAGTGGCACACCGGATTAGCTTTGAAGTCTGACCAGAACCAGTGCTGCCCATCCCACCGTAAGGTCCCCTGCGGGGATTGCTTCCACCCCAAGTAAGCGGCACCGCTGGTCAAGACAATGACCGAAGCCACCGAAATGACCCGAAGATCAAGGAATGCCTGCCGCGACGCAAAAGCCGCCAGGGCCGCCAGGGCCAGCAGCGTCATGCAGGCGACGACCCTCACATGCCAGCGCGAGCGTTTGACGGAAAAATTGACCGCTGGGGCCCGGTGCATGGAGTCTGACGAGTGGCCCGTGGCGCCTAGATCCGCTTGAACACCAGGGACCCATTGGTCCCGCCGAAGCCAAAGTTGTTTTTGACGGCCACATCGATGCGCATGTCGCGGGCGACGTTAGCGCAATAATCCAAATCACACTCTGGATCCTGGTTGAAGATGTTGATGGTAGGCGGGCTCTTTTGGTGGTGCAGAGCCAGCACCGTAAAAACTGATTCGATGCCACCCGCGCCACCCAATAGGTGCCCGGTCATGGACTTGGTCGAATTAACCACAATCTTCTTCGCATGCTCACCCAACGCCGCCTTGATGGCATTGGACTCATTCAGGTCACCCAGCGGCGTGGATGTGCCGTGGGCATTCAGATAATCCACCTGGTCTGCATTGACGCCTGCATTGCGCAGGGCGCTGAGCATCGCACGGCGTGGGCCGTCCAGGTTCGGCGCGGTCATATGACCGGCGTCGCCACTCATGCCAAAACCAGCCAATTCGGCATATATCTTGGCACCGCGGGCTACAGCATGTTCGTATTCTTCGAGAACTACGACCCCGGCGCCTTCACCCAGAACAAATCCGTCACGATCCTTGTCCCAAGGCCGAGAAGCAGTCGCAGGATCGTCGTTGCGTGTGCTCAAGGCGCGCATGGCTGCAAAACCACCAATACCCAATGGCGATACGGTGGCTTCGGAGCCCCCAGCGACCATGACGTCGGCATCGCCGTATTCGATCATGCGTCCGGCTTCACCAATGCAGTGCAAGCCGGTGGTACATGCGGTCACGATGGCAATGTTGGGGCCTTTGAACCCGTACTTCATGGAAACATGACCTGCTGTCATGTTGATGATAGTGGCAGGTACAAAAAACGGAGAAATGCGGCGGGCGCCACGATTCGTGAGCTCGGTGTGCATGCTCTCGATCAAAGGCAGTCCACCGATCCCGGAGCCAATCACGCAACCAATGCGCGTAGCTTCTTCCTCGCCCAGGGCTTCACCAGTGGGCAGACCTGCATCCACAACGGCCTGCATCGCTGCTGCAATACCGTAGTGAATGAAAGCATCCATAGTGCGCGCTTCTTTAGCACTCATGTAAGAGTCGAGATCGAAATTGCGCACCTCGCCCGCAATCTTGCAGGCAAAGGAGGATGCATCAAAACGGGTGATCAAATCGATACCAGACTTGCCAGCAAGAATATTGGTCCACGCTTCATCCACGGTATTACCTACGGGACTGACGCAACCCAAACCAGTGACAACAACGCGACGACGGGACATAGCAATCAGTTTTCAGCTTTGGTCAAAAAAAGGCCGAACGAGTCGGCCATGTTCCAGATCGGCAGAAACGCAGCCCAATCGCCGCGCCTGTCGCTCTGACCTGCACAGCACCGGCGATGCTGCAAAAGCCCTATCAGGCCTTCTTGTGCGTGCTGGCGTAGTCGACAGCGTTTTGCACGGTCGTGATCTTTTCTGCGTCTTCATCGGGAATTTCAATTCCGAACTCGTCTTCCAGCGCCATCACCAATTCGACGGTGTCCAGAGAGTCTGCACCCAGATCGGCCACAAAGGCTTTTTCGTTGGTGACTTGAGACTCTTCCACACCGAGTTGTTCGGCAATAATTTTTTTGACGCGGACTTCGATATCACTCATGGCTTCCCTCTAAGGGTTGTAAAAGAATCCGTAATTTTACCCGGGCTTAGAGTCGCAACTCCAAACGGGTGGCCGAACGGACAAATCGACCTATCTAATCAGTTGGGGACAGAGCTAAAGATCTGTCCCACAAAGTATCACATGTACATGCCGCCATTGACGTGCAGCTCCTGGCCGGTCACATAACCGGCTTGTGGGGACGCCAAGTATGCAACAGCATGGGCTACATCGGCAGGTTTACCCAAGTGCCCCAATGGAATTTGGCCCAGCAAAGTTTTTTGTTGGTCTTCTTGCAGGCCAGCGGTCATGTCCGTCTCGATAAATCCGGGGGCCACGCAATTGACCGTGATGTTGCGCGAGCCCAGTTCACGCGCAAGGGCACGCGTCATGCCCGCAACACCGGCCTTGGCAGCCGCGTAATTGGCTTGGCCCGGGTTGCCAGAAGCACCGACAACCGAGGTGATGTTGATGATGCGACCGTAACGCTGTTTCATCATAGTACGCATCACGGCGCGGCTCATGCGAAAAACACCCTTGAGGTTGGCCTCCATCACGGCATCCCATTCGTCGTCCTTCATGCGCATCGCCAGATTATCGCGCGTGATGCCAGCATTGTTGATCAGCACGTGTAGGCCGCCGTGCTCTTTGACCAATGCATCCACCAAGGTTTCACCGGCGGTACCTTGGGTAACATCCAAGGTCCGACCTGCGCAACCCGGGAAAGCGGACAGCGTATCGGCGATCTTGGCTGCGCCCGCATCCGTGGTCGCGGTGCCAATCACTTTGACGCCCTTGCGGGCCAACTCTAGGGCAATCGCTGCACCAATACCCCGCGACGCCCCCGTCACCAAGGCCACTTGGCCTTCAAATTTCACTTCAGTCATGCCAATGCACCCTCCAACGCAGATTTTGTATCTTGCAATGTAGCGGGGTCAAACATCGCTAACCCGGTCATTTCAGCGTCAATGCGCTTGACCATTCCGGCCAGCACCTTGCCGGGACCGCATTCCACCAGTGTAGTCAAGCCCCGCGACTTAATGGCCTGCACACATTCGACCCAGCG
This sequence comes from Burkholderiales bacterium, assembly GCA_038317285.1. Classification (GTDB taxonomy): domain Bacteria; phylum Pseudomonadota; class Gammaproteobacteria; order Burkholderiales; family Burkholderiaceae_C; genus Allorhodoferax. The sequence goes on from JBBQBG010000014.1 coordinate 23,526, forward strand.
TACCGGGCCAAAAGCCTGGCGGTACAGCGCATCACGGATGCGGTTGAGGTCGGTTTCCACGGCCACGTCAATATTGTTGACCAAGGCGATGTGTGGAGCGGCAATGTCCAGGGTTTCAAGGTAGGCCTTGAGCTTTTCGGCTGCAGGCTTCATCAGGCTGGAGTGGAAAGGGGCTGAAACCGGCAAAGGCAGAGCCCGTTTTGCGCCACCCGCTTTCAGCACGTCGCAGGCCTTTTCCACCGCCGCCTTGCTACCAGCGATTACTGTCTGGGCAGGGTCATTGAAATTGACTGCTTCCACAATTTCAGCAGATCCGACACCAAATGACTGGGTCACTTCTAGGCAACCAGCCTTCACCTTGGCGGCTTCCATACCGAGAATGGCAGCCATGGCCCCGATACCTACCGGCACGGCTTCCTGCATCGCTTGTGCACGCAAACGCACCAACGGAGCAGCTTGCCGCAAGGTCAACGCACCAGCAGCAACCAGCGCGGTGTACTCACCCAGCGAGTGACCCGCTACGGCCGATGGAGCCACACCGACTTCGGCCATCCAGACCCGGTAAGCCGCCACTCCAGCGACCAGCATCACCGGCTGCGTATTGGTGGTCAGCGCCAACGCCTCCTTGGGACCTTCATGGATCAGCTTGGCGACATCTTCACCGAGCGCGTCAGACGCTTCTTGCAGCGTCTGGGTGACGACGGGATGGTCGCCCCACGCGTCCAGCATGCCGACCGCCTGTGACCCTTGGCCCGGAAATACAAATGCAAAGTTTTTCATAACCACTATAAGGTAAATAGACCTCTAGCCCTCGCAGAATATGCGTAAGCCGCTACAAAATCAGGAGCAACGCGCCCCAGGTAAAGCCACCGCCCACGCCTTCGAGTAGCAGGGTCTGGCCGGGTTTGACCTGCCCTGAGCGCACGCCGGCGTCTAGCGCCAACGGAATGGAGGCGGCCGAGGTATTGCCGTGCTGATCCACTGTGACCACTACTTTGTCCATGGACAGCTTAAGCTTGCGAGCCGTACTTTGCATGATGCGGATATTGGCCTGATGCGGTACCAGCCAATCGATATCCGCTTCCGTCAGATTCGCCTTGGCCAGCGTAGCGCGCGCCGCACTCTCCAGCAAACCGACCGCCAGCTTGAACACAGCCTGTCCATCCATCTTCAATAGTGGATCACCCAATATAGCGCCGCCCGATACATGGCCAGGCACACACAAAATTCCTACGTGCTTGCCATCGGCATGCAGATCGCTGGCCAAAATGCCAGGAGTTTCAGAAGCTTCCAGCACAACGGCACCCGCGCCATCGCCGAACAGCACACAGGTGGTGCGGTCATTGAAATCGAGGATGCGTGAAAAAATTTCGGCACCCACCACGAGCGCGCACTTCGCAGCGCCGGTCTGAATCATGGAGTCGGCAACCGCCAGCGCATAGACAAACCCACTACAAACTGCCTGCACATCAAAAGCGGCACAGCCGTTGGCACCCAACTTGTTTTGCAGGATACAGGCGGTCGACGGAAACACCATGTCGGGTGTCGATGTAGCAACGATGATGAGATCAACGTCCTTTGCCGTACGCCCTGCGGCTTCCAGCGCCTTTTTTGCAGCTTCCAGGCCCAAATCGCTGCTAAACACACCGTCCGCAGCAAAATGTCGGGCGCGGATACCTGTACGCTCAACGATCCACTCGTCTGATGTCTCTACGCCGTTGGCGGCTAGCTCAGCCACCAGATCGGCATTTGTCAGCCGACGCGGCGGCAAATAGCTACCCGTGCCTGTAATTCGCGAATATCGTTTCATGGTGGGGTTGGTGACACCCGATCAGGTTTCATGCAGCGTTGTCAGCCGACGCCAAAAGCGGCGCTGCGTGCGCGATGCGGGCCTGAACTCGGTCAAGCAAGTTGTTTCGGGCTGCATCATACGCCCGGTTCAATGCGAACCCAAAACCCAACGCGTCGGCGGACCCATGGCTTTTGAATACCAGTCCACGCAAACCCAACAGTGCGGCACCGTTGTAGCGCCGATGGTCAACACGAGTTTTAAGTGCACTTAGCACAGAGTAAGCCGCCATTGCCGCCATTTTGGTGAATATATTGCGGAAAAATTCAGCCTTTAAAAACCCGAGAATCATTGCAGCAAGGCCTTCGCTAGCCTTCAAGGCCACGTTGCCGACAAAACCGTCACACACCACCAAGTCCACCGTTCCCTTAAAAATATCGTTTCCTTCAATATTTCCAAAAAAATTCAAATCACCCGCTTTAGATGCAGAACGCAGCAATTCGCCGGCTTTTTTGATGGTTTCGTTGCCTTTGATGATTTCCTCGCCAATATTTAGCAAACCCACGGTGGGAGCCGCCTTGTCATGCAGCACAGAGACCAGTGCCGAGCCCATGACTGCAAACTGCAGCAAATGCTCGGCCGAGCAATCGACGTTGGCACCCAAATCCAGCATGGTCGTAGCACCTCCGGTGGCATTAGGGAGCTGACCCGCAATGGCGGGCCGCTCAATGCCGTCCATGGTTTTCAGTATGTAGCGCGAAATAGCCATCAGGGCCGCTGTGTTGCCTGCGGAAACGGCGGCCTGTGCCTTGCCTTCTTTGACCTGCTGAATGGCCACGCGCATGGACGAGTCTTTTTTGCGGCGTAAGGCAATCTCCAGCGAATCGTCCATGGTGACGACTTCGGTGGCTGGCACAATGGTGGCGCGAGGGTGCGAGAAACCCACCAACTTGTCCGCCAATCCGACCAGTACCAGTGCAGCATCAGGGTGCTGATCCAGAAACTGGGTGCAAGCGGGTAGCGTGACTTGGGGGCCGTGGTCACCTCCCATACAGTCAACAGCGATTGTGATCATGGGGTAGGCGCCCAAAAAGAGAAGTGATCAGACATTGGCCCGGCCGGGCCAAAAACGACAAAAGCCCGACGCTACAGGATTTGTAGCTCCGGGCTTTGGCTGGAAAACCTGGGTCAGGCTTCAGCTTTGGTCTTCAGTACCTTGCGACCACGGTAGAAACCGGTGGGACTGATGTGGTGGCGCAGGTGGGTTTCGCCGGTGGTGGATTCCACTGCAATGCCTGGAACGACCAGCGCATTGTGCGAACGGTGCATACCGCGCTTGGAAGGGGACTTTTTGTTTTGTTGGACTGCCATGATCGGCTCCTGAGCAGGGGTGCTGCGCCATGCTCAATGCAAAATGCAACACGGGGGTTAGTAAAAATGCGCGACAGGTTTCACACGCGAAGCCTCAAATTATAGCCCAAAGTCACGACTCCCGGCTATGGCTTCTTTTTGAGTTGCTCCAAAATGGCGAAAGGATTGGGCTTTTCGGACACTTCTTCCACAAAATCCTGATCTGCCACATGCAGCTTCACGGCACCCGGGCATACCTCGTGCTTGGGGACCACGGGCAAAGCCATCAGCAACTCGTCTTCTACCAATTCCAGCAAATTGAAGTCGCGGCTCAGCACCAGTACATCTTCTTCCGAGTCCTCATCTTCCACAGCGGCCACTTCTTCACTGGCCACAAAGCGAAACTCACGCGCAAAGGACACCGGCACATCCACCGGCCCCAGACAGCGCTGGCAGGTCTGTGGCAGAGCCACTTCGGCGGTCAGGGCAAGCCATATCTGCTCACTCGTGGTGCCATTGGGTCGCGTCATGCCCTTGGCAGTGAAGTTCACAGGGTTCTGGGCGCCACCCCCCTGCGCCTCTTCCAGCAAACGCCCGAAATGGCCCAGGCTCTCGCTACCGTCAATACGGCCATCTGCCTTGGCAAAGGCGTCAATATTCAGGTGCCGGGCGTCGTAGTCATGTTTCATGCGCGCAGTGTAAGAGAATCGGGCCATGCCAGACATTTCCAACAGAAAACTCATACTCGGATCGACATCAGCCTACCGGCGTGAATTGCTAAGCCGATTGAACATACCGTTTACCGTGGAATCGCCGCATGTGGACGAAACGCCGCTGCCCAGCGAAACCCCACACGATCTAGCGTGCCGACTGGCCTTGGCCAAAGCGCAAGCGGTCGCAGCGCGCTTTCCCGACTGCGTAGTGATTGGCTCAGACCAGGTCGCCGACCTCGACGGTCTGTCCCTGGGCAAACCCGGCACACACGAACGGGCCACGCTACAGTTGCGCCAGATGCGTGGCAAGACAGTCATTTTTCAAACGGCGGTGGCTGTGGTGTGTCTTGAGAGCGGCTTTTGCCAACAGTCATTGGCGCCGGTCAAAGTTGTCTTCCGCCCACTGGGCGACGCAGAAATTGAAAACTACCTGCGACTTGAGCAACCTTACGACTGCGCAGGTAGCGCCAAGAGCGAGGGCTTGGGTATCACCCTGCTCGACGCGATTGAGAGTGACGACCCCACCGCGCTGGTGGGCTTGCCGTTGATACGCACCAGCCGCATGCTGCGGGCTGCCGGCATTGCATTATTGGCTGCGCAACGGGTGGGACTATGACAACGCTGGGCACGCTGTACCTGGTCCCCGCCCCGTTGGACTTCGGTTGTGACACCCAGGTCTCACTGGACCGGGTGTTACCCGCCGCCACGTTGGAGATCGCGTCCACGTTGCAGCACTGGGTTTGTGAAAACGCCAAGTCGACCCGCGCCTACCTAAAGCGCATAGGGCAAACGCACCCGCTGTGCCAGCCGCTGCAAGCAATGCAGCTGCAAGAGTTGCCGCACGAAGTGCATAAAAAAGGTGATCACCAGGGCCAGTTTGATGCCCGCCATTTGCTACAACCTGCACTGCAAGGCGCCAATATGGGTCTGGTCAGTGAAGCAGGTATGCCCGCCATTGCCGACCCCGGCTCGTCAGTAGTGCGTGCAGCGCATGATTTGGGTTTGCGCGTGGTTCCGCTGGTTGGGCCGGTATCGCTGCTGCTCGCTTTGGCCGCTAGTGGCCTCAGCGGCCAAAGTTTCGCGTTTGTGGGTTACCTGCCCAGCACACCCGCAGAACGCAGCCAACGCATACGCGAGCTGGAATCACTTGCGCTAAAGACTGGGCAAACGCAGTTGTTCATCGAGACCCCGTACCGCAACCAGGCAATGCAGCAGGCGCTGGTGCAAACCCTGCAGCACAACACGCGCCTGGCAACCGCCAGCGGGCTGACACTGGAGTCAGCGCAGTGCTACAGCGACTTGGCGAAGCACTGGAAGCAAAAGGCATGGAGCCTGGCAAATACCGTACCTACGGTGTTTGCCATCGGCCGCTAAGCCGCCGGCAATTTGCGATTTAGCGCAATGCGGGCAAGAGCCGCATCGCCTTCACACTGCCTTCGCCAATAGAAGCACCAAAGCGCTTGACCAAACGTTCGGCAACATTGTCCTTGCGGGTGTAGTCGATCAATTCTTCAGCCTTGACCACGTCGCGCGCGACATAGTCCAAGTTGCCCAATTGATCGGCCAAGCCCATGTCAATGGCTTGTTGCCCCGTCCAGAACAGGCCACTGAAAATCTCTGGGGTCTCCTTGAGACGGGTGCCACGCCCCTGCTTCACCACGTTGATGAACTGTTGGTGGATCTGGTCCAGCATGGTCTGTGCGAATGCACGCTGTTTTTCGGTCTGTGGGCTAAACGGGTCCATAAAACCCTTGTTCTCGCCGGCGGTCATCAGGCGGCGTTCTACGCCCAATTTATCCATCAGCCCGGTGAAACCAAAGCCGTCCATCAGCACCCCAATGCTGCCGACGACGCTGGCCTTGTCGACAAATATCTTGTCTGCCCCGGACGCAATGTAATACGCCGCTGACGCGCACGTCTCTTCGACCACCACGTAAATCGGTTTCTTGTGCAGGATTTTGAGGCGGTGCATTTCGTCGTTGATGATGCCAGCCTGCACCGGGCTGCCGCCGGGCGAGTTGATCAACAGCACCACGGCTTGGGCGCCCTTGTCTTCAAATGCACTGCGCATGGCGGCCACAATCAACTCGGCACTGGCTTCTGAGCCGGAGGCGATTTCACCCTGTATCTTGACCAAGGCCGTGTGGGGTGTGGTGGTGTCCGCCGTAGACCCGCCGCGGTCCACACCCAGCCAGACCAAAGCCGTTAATAACACCAGCCAGGCGATCCGTATGGCATTGCGCCAGCGGCGCGCCTGGCGCTGCTCGGTGATCGCGGCCAGGGCCACTCGCTCCAAAGCGCTGCGTTCCCAGCCGGGGCTATTCCCGGCGCTGGCAGCGCCTGTTGATGCTTCTGTTTTGATAGCAGCATCTGTAATGTCTTCGGGGGCTTGGGGTGAATTCGGCATCATGGAATCGTTGTCAGGGTTATTCGGAGCAATCAAATCAAAATACAAGGGCTTGCAGGTTGGGGCCAGTATGCCAGTGGACGACCCCATTGCCCTCTGTCAGGGCAATCTTTATCAACCCGCCACGGCACGGCCCGCCTATGCAATGGCCGGTCTGCGGGCTGTACATGGCGCCGTGGGTGGCACACATCAGCCAACTGCCGGAGCTATCAAAAAAACGGTTGGGTTGGTAGTCCATCTCCATGGGAACGTGGGAGCACTGGTTCAAGTAGCCATAGACCCGACCGTCAAAACGGATGGCAAAGCCGCGCGACGTGCGCCCGCAATAGACCACGTCAAAGGGTACGGCCTCGCCGCTGTCCACCAGATCGGTTGAGTTGCACAGCGGTATGGGTACGCCGGAAAGGTCTGTCATGGCAAGGGAGTTCGGTTCTCGGGGTATCAAGCGTGAGTCGTAAACCAGGCCTGCAGTTCGGGCACCGTGTGCGCCACGAATAGCGGCTTAAGTTCGGCAAAGCTGGCCGGCTCGTGCGCTCCGTAACTGACACCCACGCTCGGGCAACCGGCGTTGAGCGCCATTTGCAGGTCATGCGTGGTGTCGCCAACCATGAGTACGCGGTGGGCCGGCACGCCGAATTCTTGCATCAGTTCTTGCAGCATCATGGGGTGGGGCTTGCCTGCGGTCTCGTCGGCGGTGCGCGAACCATGGAACAGGCCCTGCAGCTGGGAGGTCTGGAGGACCTCGTTCAGACCCCGGCGGCTTTTGCCGGTGGCCACGGCCAGGACGAAATTGCGTGCCTTCAGGTCGACGAGCAGCGGCAAGACACCTTCGAACAGGCTAAGGTCATTCTGGTGCGCCGTGTAGTGGTGCTTGTAGCGCGCGCCGAGTTCAGCATATTTGCTGGGCGGGACGTCAGGCGCGGCATGGGCCAGGGCCTGCGTCAGCCCCAGGCCGATGACGTAGGCAGCGTCCTTGTCACTGGGCCTTCTGCCCCCCACATCGACAACCGCCGCCTGGATACAGCGGGTAATGATGGCAGTGGAGTCAAACAGAGTTCCATCCCAGTCGAATGCGATCAGGTCAAAGGGTCTGGAGGCTTTGGCTGGCTTGTGCGGTGGCATAGTGAATAGGTAAAGCGAAAGATTGCCGTCCTTCAACTGGCCTGCGGCAGTACCTGATGCACGAATTGGACCAATTCCGCCGGTAAGTCTGCCTGCAATTCCAGCCGCGTGCCGGTGGCGGGGTGTTTGCACTGCAAGCGCCAGGCATGCAAAAACATGCGTTTGAGGGATGGGGCGCTGTTGGCGCGGGCCAACGCCTTGTTGCTGTCGAAGTCGCCGTATTTGTCGTCCCCAATTATGGGTAGCCCCTCAGAGGCCAAATGAACGCGGATCTGGTGGGTGCGGCCGGTCTTGATCGTCACCTCAAGCAGTGAGTAACCCGGGCCGCCGTTAATGGGGGTTTGGGGCGTTGCGGGGGGCACGCCGCCCGATGCACGCACCTTGACCAGGGTCAAAGACGGCATGCCATCTGGGTCGTCCTTGGCCACCACCTTGACCCGGCGTTCGCCATCCGTCAGCAAATACTTGTGCAGCGGTTTATCCAACACCTTCTTGTTGGCGGGCCACTGGCCAATGACCATCGCCAAGTAGGTCTTACCGGTCTCACGTTCGCGGAACTGGTCTTGCAGATTCTTTAACGCGCTGCGCTTTTTGGCCACAAGCAGGATGCCACTGGTCTCCCGGTCCAGCCGGTGCACCAGTTCCAGAAAGTTGGCCTGGGGTCGGGCCATGCGCAACTGCTCAATGACGCCAAAACTGACGCCCGAACCGCCATGGACCGCCACACCCGCCGGTTTGTTGATGGCCAACAGACTGTCATCTTCAAACAATATCGCAAATTCCTTGGGCGGCGCATGGCTTGCTACCTGCTCAGCCATTGCCTGGGCCTTTTCCGCCACCCGTTCGGAAATGCGAACCGGGGGCACGCGCACCACGTCACCCGCATCCAAACGGGTGTCGGCAGATGCCCTACCCTTGTTGACCCGCACTTCGCCGCTGCGAATGATGCGGTAAACATGGGTTTTGGGAACGCCCTTGAGGTGGCGCATCAAATAGTTGTCCAGCCGCTGTCCAGCCCCATCTTCGTCGATGGTCAGGGTTTTCACCTGGGGCAGAGCGTTTGGCGGTGGGGGGGCGGGATTGCCCCCTATAATGTGTTTCACTAGCGATGCGCTGTAAGTGGTTGATTTATCTGGAGTTTAGTCCACACGCCACCCACAGACGCGCTAGAAGGTCGATGCCGCCGGGTTCGCCTGCAAACAAACCACACGCCAAATGCCTGTGGTGGTCTGCAAACAACACGGTCAAGACTACGAATCGAATCACTGATACGGAATACCCACAGTTTGCAGACCCCTCGTCTGCAAACGGAATGAAGCGAGATGTTTGTGCTGATGTACCTGATGAACCTATGCCTGCAGCGCGTTTTCGCGCTGTTGCCTAGCATGAATCGGCCTCTAGCCCTCGTCAAATGGGCGCAGCCAGCTATGCAATTGATAGCAAACTCACAAACGCATCCCCTCGCTCCCCTCCACGCGCCTACGCTTCGTCGCCTCATTTGAGTCGAAGTTCTCCGGCAATTCCACCTCAATCGGTTCGTCAGTCCAGGTATCAATAGCCCCTAAAGGGCATGTAAAACTGATGAAGGACGCAATCCATGAAACGGATGCTTATCAACGCCACGCAGGCTGAAGAACGCCGCCTGGCCATTGTCGACGGACAAAAACTCCTCGACTACGAAATCGAAATCGAAGGGCGCGAACAGCGCAAGGGCAATATCTACAAGGCCGTCGT
>JBBQBG010000015.1:0-31731 GCA_038317285.1 Burkholderiales bacterium
GGGCCTTCGGTGTGGAACGGTGGGCGGGCGTAGGCATCTTTGTGGCTGCCGCGCAGCACGTGCTGGAAGGTGCTGCCAGAGTCAAACCATACTTCCAAAATGTCGGTGCTCTTGGTGTAGTGGGGCGCGTCGGCTGCGCCCAGGATGCCTTCTACCGTTACCCGGCTCCAGGCTTCGATGCCGCCTTTTTCGACGATGTCCGCAGCTTGGTCCAGGATAGCCATGGTGTTGGGGTGTAGCTCGCCGCTGTCCTTGTGCAGGAAGAACGGCACAGGCACGCCCCAACTGCGCTGGCGGCTGATGCACCAGTCGGGCCGGTTGGCGATCATGTCGCGCAGGCGGCTCTTGCCGTTCTCGGGGTAGAACTGGGTCTGCTCGATGGCGTCCAGCGCCAGTTGGCGCAAGGTCTTGGGCGCCTTGTCTTTGGTGAACACACCGGGGCCTTCGTCCATGCGGATAAACCACTGGGCGGCCGCGCGGTAGATGACCGGCGTCTTGTGGCGCCAGCAGTGGGGGTAGCTGTGTTGGATGGGTTGCGTAGCCATCAGTCTGCCAGCATCGCGCAGCGTGTTGATGATGATGGGGCAGGCCTTCCAGATGTTGAGGCCACCAAACAGGGGCTGCTCGGCCGCGTATCTGCCATCGCCCTGCACGGGGTTCAGGATGTCATCGTACTTCAGGCCATGGGCCACGCAGGAGTTGAAGTCATCCACGCCATAGGCAGGCGAGGAGTGAACGATGCCGGTACCGTCGGAGTCGCTGACGTAGTCGGCAAGGTAAACCGGTGCCAGGCGTGCGTAACCTGCGTCCACGTCATGCAGCGGGTGCTTGAATTGCAGGCCACCAAGCTTTTCGCCTTTGGTAGTTGCGACCACAGTACCGGTCGTGCCAAAGCGCTCCAGACATTTCTCGACCAGGCCTTCAGCCAACACCAGCAGGCCGCGTGGTGTGTCCACCAGTGCATAGGTCAACGCGGGGTGGGCGTTCAGCGCTTGGTTGGCAGGGATGGTCCACGCGGTCGTGGTCCAGATGACGATGAAAGCTGACGCTGCGTTGGCGGGCAGGGCACCCAGTCCGAAGGCAGCAGCAAGGGCTTGCTTGTCGGACGCTTCAAAGGCCACGTCAAGCGTGTCGCTTTTCTTGTCGGCGTATTCGATTTCAAATTCCGCCAAGGATGAGCCGCAGTCAAAACACCAGTACACCGGCTTGAGGCCGCGATACACAAAGCCGCGCTCAATGACGCGCTTGAACGCTCGGATCTGGCCACCCTCGTTGGCGGGGTCCATGGTGCGGTAGGGGCGCTCCCAGTCGCCCAGCACGCCCAGGCGTTTGAAGTCTTCGCGCTGTTGGTCGATTTGCTCGGAGGCATAGGCGCGGCACTCGGCCTGCGCGTCGGCGCGGTCAGGGGCGAGCGCCGGGCCGCTCCCAAGCTCGCCGCTCCCCTCGGGGGACCGACCGCCCTTCGGGGCGGGCGTAGGGGCTCCCAATTTTTTGCCGTGCAGCTTTTCGATCGCGTTTTCGATCGGCAGGCCGTGGCAGTCCCAGCCGGGGATGTATTGCGCATCAAAGCCGCCTAGCTGCTTGGACTTGACGATCATGTCCTTGAGCACTTTGTTCAGTGCATGGCCGATGTGCAGCTTGCCATTGGCGTAGGGCGGGCCGTCGTGCAACACGAAGAGAGGTGCGCCAACCCGGGCATCGCGCAAGCGCTTGTACAAACCTTCTTCGTTCCAGGTTTTGACCCAGGCCGGTTCACGCTTGGGCAGGTCGCCGCGCATGGGAAAAGGGGTATCGGGCAGGTTCAAGGAGCTGCGGTAATCGCCCGGAGTAGTGGTGGAGTCGGTCATGGTGGCGTGCTCAATCTGGAAAATCGTGTGGGACCTGACCGGCAGAACAAGGGCTGCCAGTCGCATGTTGAATATCTCTGTGGAAAGAGGTGACGCGGGGCAAAGTGCGTCGAGGACCGGCTGGTCGGCCCGGTCAAATTCGGGCTGCGAACCAGGTCCGTGCGTCGTCGCAGTCCTGGTGTATGCCCTTGGTGAGGGCATCCAGACCGTCGTACTTCCGCTCGTCGTGTAGTTTGTGCAGTAGTTCCACGCGGATGATTTTACCGTAGGCACCCTCGGGGCCCAATTCTGCGGGCCAATCCAGGCAGTGGGTCTCCAGCAGCACCCGACCGCCATTGACATCGTTGGGGTCCAGTGAGGGGCGCACACCCAGGTTGGCCACGCCTTGCACGGGCGTGTTTGCCAGGCCATGGACTAGCACCGCAAAGATGCCGCTGGCGGCGGGCTTCCAGTGCGCAAAGCGCAGGTTCAGCGTTTTGAAACCGAGTGTACGGCCTAGTTTGCGGCCATGCACCACATGGCCGGATATGCAATAGGGTCGGCCCAGCAGGCGGGCTGCGTCCTGCATGCGGCCCTGGCCCAAGGCCTCGCGGACGGCGGAGCTGGAGACGCGCAAGCCGTGCACTTCGTAACTGTTCATGCGCGCGACGTCAAAGCCCTGTGCGTCGCCCGCCGCGTCAAGAAAGGCGTAGTCACCCGCGCGCTGGGCGCCGAAACGAAAGTCATCGCCTACCAGCACATAGCGCGTGCCCAGGCCCAGCACCAACACGTTATCTATAAAGGTCTGGGGTGACTGTGCTGCCAGTTTTGCGTCAAATTTCAGCACAATGGTCTGATCTACGCCGCAGTTGGCCAAATCGTCCAGTTTGTCACGCAACGTGCCGACTCGCGCTGGCGCAAGCTCTGGTTTTTTGAATTGGGCAGCAAAGAAATCGCGCGGATGTGGCTCGAACGTCATCACGCAACTGGGCACACCGCGCTGCTGGGCTTCGCTTTTGAGTAAGGCCAGCATGGCCTGGTGCCCGCGGTGCACGCCGTCAAAATTGCCTATCGTCAGCGCACAGGCCGGTGCAACGCCCGGATGATTGAAGCCGCGAAAAACCTTCATGAATTTGGTATCTTTTTGATAGCAGGCGGCGCTGGGGGTTCTAGCGCCTAAAGCCAATTTGTCACAGAATGAGGGTATATTGTGACGTAGCAGCCGTGGCCGCTTCACTTGCCACGCTGTCTCAGCCTGTTTGCAGACTTGAAGTGTTGGGGACAGAGCTGGTTCGCTTCGCGTAACTGCGGTCTTTCCCGCAATGTTTCAGGAGGGCGTGTTTTGAAAGTCTTGAAATTGTCGGCCCAGGGGCTGCCGCAGTCCTGGATATCGCTTGAACAGGCGGTCATCCACTACGCGTCCGATGAAGTGCGTTGGGAGTCGGGCGGCGAGGTGGCTGTATTCCATGGCGGTCACAACGCGGTTACGGGTCTGCAATCCATCATTCGCGTCAACAGCATCATTGGCACCCGTGGCGTGCCCAACATCAATCCTTTCAACCTGCGCCCGGGCCTAACCAATGGCAAACTGTTTGACCGCGATCGCAATGTGTGTGCCTACTGCGGTCAGCGATTTCACGAACACGATCTGACCCGCGAGCACATCATCCCCTTTGCGCAAAAAGGCGTGGACACCTGGATGAACGTGGTCACGGCCTGCCGACCTTGCAACCACCGCAAGAGCCATCGCACGCCGGAGCAGGCCCATATGCCTTTGCTGTATGCCCCCTACGTGCCCAGCCTGTGGGAAGATTTCATTCTGCGTAATCGTCGCATCCTGGCGGATCAAATGGAGTTTTTGATCGCCCACGTGCCCAAGTCTTCTCGGCTGCTGGTGTGATGGACCGTTGCATGCGCGTGCAAGCGTAACAACTCGTTACGTTTTTTGCAGTCCATTCTCTGCTTAATCGCGGTCGACGGGGCTCGCGTCGTTCGACTCGAAAGAGAAATGAACCACAATCTTCAGGTATTCCGTTTCCTTTTTTAAAGGTCCGCCCACGCGGGCACTCTTTTTGACCCCAGACAGGCTGCTTTGTGAACCGCGAGCAATCGATTTCCACCGTTAAACGCACCGGCACCGAGCCGCCCAACCCGACGGTTCGGCTGGCCAGGATGCTGATTGCGCAAACCTTGGCCTATTTCGCTGAGCACGAAACCAAAAACCTGAACTTGGTGCGCACCCGCCTGATGGAGCTTGTGGACGACAAGCCCACGCTGGGCCAAGGTCAAAACCTGCGCTCTGCCCATTTGTTACTGGGCAAATACGCCCAGCAGTTCAATCGCGGGTTTCAACAGACGCTGGCCGATTGCCTTGCCGAAGAGCTGGCCACCATACTGCCGCAACACTTGCAAGTCGGAGGGCCCAGTGCTTCCGATGACGCACTCAACGGGATGAGCTTGAGCTTGCTCGACGTGGGCGAGGTCGAGCGCGTCTTGCTGCTGGACCGCATTGCCCAGCGCTTCGCGACCCGTTACGACGCGGTCCTGGAGCCCTTGACGCAGCGCCTGAGCGTGCTGTTTGGCCACGACAAAACATCTGTTCACGACAATCCGTTCCAGCCCATGGTGCTGCTGAAGGCCTTTGCCAGCGCTTGGGACAAGTGCGAACTTGACCCCCAAGCCAGTGTAGACTTGGTCCAATCGTTGGACCCCAGTTTTTGGCTCGACCTTGCGCCGCTGTACACCGCTTTGAACGACACGCTGGTCCGTGCCGGTGTGTCAGCCCAACGTGCCATGCGCATCAAACATGGCAACAGCGCACCCGCGCCGCTGACGCCCCGCGCTTCGGGTAACATGCCGCTCAACTCGCAGCCTGCGCCCTTGGGCGGTGGAGAGTCTGCTCGGTCTGGCTTTGCGCCCATGGATAGCGCCGGTGGTAGTGGCAACGGTCAACCGCGGTCAGCCTGGGCATCTTTGGACAACGCGGGGCGCACGGTTGCGGCCCATGCCCGGCAGTTCTTGCAGCGCATGGGTTTTGGCAGCGAGAGCCATGGCGCGGCGGGTGGTCGCGCTGCCACAGGTGCTGTTTACAGCGGCACGGGCCAAGCTGGTGGCGAGGCGGACAGTGAGATGCACACCCGCCCCAATTTTGCGGTGGCCAGTCCTGCCCTTATGGGCTACCTGGGTGGTCTGCAAGCCGGGGCCAGCGCCCATGCGGCAGCGGCTCCCAAGCAGTGGTACGAAGGCCAAGACCTCGCCGAGCACAACGTGTTGCGCCAAATGCGTGACCGCGACGAGATCCGCCATGCGCCCGAACTCGATCGCGGCACAGTGGACGCGCTGGCCGAAGTGTTTGACTACGTGTTTGCCGACCAGGCCATCCCCATTCAGATGAAATTCATCATCGGGCGTTTGCAGATCCCGGTGTTGAAGGCGGCCATGATTGACCGCGATTTCTTCTTGTCCGACCAACACCCGGCGCGACGTCTGGTCGACACGTTGGCCGGCGCATCCGTCGCTTGGGCGCCTGAGAAGGGCGAAGAAGACCCGCTCTATGTGCGCATAGAGCACACCGTTCAGCGCGTGTTGACCGAGTTTGAAAACGACCTGGCACTGTTTGTTGATCTGCTGCGCGAGTTCACCGAATTTTTATTTGAGTCCGAGCAACAAGCCCAGGTGCGTGTGGAGCCTGTGGCCGAGCAGGAACGCACCGGTGAGTCGTGGGAGCAGGCGCTGGAAACTGCCGATGAGCTGATCCATGAGCGCATCGAGGCGCTGTCGGCAGAACAGGCCGTTGCGCCCTTTCTGTTGCCCTTCCTGACCACGCAGTGGCGTGAAGTGATGGCGCGGGCCTGGATGGATGAGGCTACGCGCGCCCAAAACTATGCTCTGACCACCAAGACCATGGAGCAGTTGATCTGGTCCATACAGCCCAAGACCTCTGCTGACGAACGCCGTGAGCTGGTGGCCATATTGCCCGACATGGTCCGTCAGCTCAATGTGGGCCTGGACACCATTGAGTGGAACGGCAAGCCCCGCGCCACCTTCACACGCAGGCTCATCAGCACGCACACGTTGGCCATACGCTTGACGCAGCCCATGCCGCTGGATACCGGCTCCGCGGCGCTGGACGACCGCGAAGGTCAGGTTGCCATGCAGCAACTTGAAGATCGCCGCGCGGCGCGTCAATTCGGTTCGCAGGACAACTTTGACGCCCAAGCCCAGTCGTTCAAGCGCGGCATGTGGTTTGACGTGTCGATCGAGCAGGGCACCCACATCCGCTGCCGCCTGAGCTGGGTCAGCCCGATGCGAACGCGGCTGCTGTTTACCAACCGCGACGGTTTCGATGCCTTTGTGCGCTCGGAGCGCGAAGTCTCGGCCATGCTACGGTTGGGTCGCATGCGCGTGCTGGACAACGAAGCCATTGTCGGCCGTGCATTGGACAAAATTATGGTCGGTGGGGATATGCAACTGGCCGCCTAGCCGACTTAATTTACTATCAATTCGGTAGCGGTTCATGCCCATTACACGAGGGCTAGCGGCTTGTTTCTTGAATTTTTTCTAATCAGGACGCAAGACCTTGGTAACCGGATTGGTGCGCAGCCTGAAGGCGTCTGGCATGCCTGAACCCAAGAGCGGGCGCAGGTAGAGCCTGAAGGCATCGGTCACGTCGGTGCCGCTCTGTGTGATGAAGGCGTCTTCCATGACACGGGTCTTGCCGGCCACGGCATCCAGGGGCAACAATTCGTAGTCCACCGAATAAAAACCGGTGCGCTTGATGGCAACTGAACCGTCGCGGTCGCCCCACATCGCAAACTGCACAGCTTTCTCGCCAACCTCGCGCGCTTCGCGCTGGTCCACATCCGACACACAGCCGATGAAGGAACGCTGGAGGTACCCCAGCGTGTCGCCGCGCACCCGTTTGATGCCAAGCTTGCTTTTGATCTCCTCGCACAGCAGATCGGCCAGCGCGCCGCTGCCCGAGAGCTGCAGGTTGCCATGGGCATCGTGCTCCAGGTCTTTGGCCAGTTGTGCGGCAATCGGTCGACCAGACGCGTCGTGAATGCCCTCGGACACCGCCACCACGCAGCGCCCGAGTCGGTCGTAAGTGGCTTTGACGTCGGCCAGAAAATGCTCCAGACTGAAGGTACGCTCGGGCAGGTAAATCAGGTGCGGGCCATCGTCTGGGAACTTCTTGCCCAGCGCCGAGGCGGCGGTTAGAAAACCCGCATGTCGCCCCATTACGACGGCCACATACACGCCGGGCAGCGCTGCGTTGTCGAGGTTTGCGCCGGCAAACGCCTGGGCTACAAAACGCGCGGCTGATGGGAAACCCGGTGTGTGATCGTTACCTACCAGATCGTTGTCGATCGTCTTGGGGATGTGGATACAACGCAGCGCGTAATGGGCCTTGCGGGCCTCTTCGCTGACGATACGCACGGTATCGGATGAGTCGTTGCCGCCGATGTAAAAGAAATGCTCAATCTCATGCGCTTGAAGCACTTTGAAGATCTCGTGGCAGTAGGCTGCATCGGGCTTGTCGCGTGTAGAGCCCAGCGCGCTGGACGGTGTGTTGGCCACCATCTCCAGGTTGTGGCTGGTCTCCTGTGTGAGGTGCACAAAATCTTCGTTGACGATGCCGCGCACACCGTGTCGCGCACCGTAGACATGGGCGATGTTGTGGAAGCGACGCGCCTCCAAAGCCACACCCACAAGGGACTGGTTGATGACTGCGGTAGGCCCTCCACCTTGCGCGACGAGAATTTTTCCTGATGCCATGTTGTATGCGTCCTGTAGAGCGAGGGAAGTGGAGTGGGTAATGGGGTGTAAGTTGGCGGTTATCTGGGTGGTTGCAGTAGCTGCGCCATGTTCGCCAAGCCCAACTGGTCGGCAATTTGCAGTGCGGTCATGCCATCGTGGTTGGTCAAGCGCGTATCGGCTCCCGCGTCCAACAGCGTGCGCACGACCGATGCCTGCCGGTGGCGCACTGCGACCATTAACGCGGTGTTGCCGGTGTCGTCGCGGGCATTGATGGCAACGCCTTGGGTTAGAAGCTTTTGCAGCGTCTCGGTGTTCCCGGTGCGCGCAGCCTCCAGATACAACGCAGTCGGGGTGACGGCTTCCATTTGGCGCGCACGCTGGGGTGTGCCGGGCGGCGGTGCCGGGGCAGCAGCAATTGCAGGGGCAGGGGGTGCTATGGCAGCCGGAGCAGCAGGTGCAGGCGTTGCGGGTCTGGCGACGGGTGCAGCGCGCGCGACCGATTCCGCAATCCCTTGGGTGCGGGCTTCACGCGGGGCCGCAGCACCGGCATACTGATCCGCCAACTTGTTGTCGGACTTGGAAACCATTTCTGCCTCGGCTGGTTGTGTGGCAGCATCGGTGCGAGCCGCTGCCGCATTGCCCATCGTTTGCGCCGCAGCCTGTAACGGCGCGCGGATGGTTCCGGTAGTTGGATCGCGGTTTAACTCTTTGTGTGCGGCCACCGCCGCGGCTTTTTTAGTGGGTGCCGGTGCGGTGGCGATGGTCGAATTGGCCACGGGGCTTGTTGCATCAAGCTGCGGCATTGACGGTGCTTTATCGGTGTCTGTCTTTGCGCTTGGCGTAGGGGTGGCCGCTGACGGGGCGTAGGGCGCTTCATTGCGCGCAGCGGTGCCTAGGCCAGCCTCTCGCACATCAGGAGTGCCACGGTCGATCTGCACGAAGATAAGCCCTGCCAAGCCCACTACCGCCAAACTGGCCACCAGCGAGATCGTCCACTGACTCTGGTTGGCGGCAGGCTGGGTAGAGGCGCTGACCTCTACCCGCTGTACGGCGGCGGCCTGGTCGCGCAGCATCTGTGCGTGTGCGCGCGCGGCATTGCGCACCCGGTCGGCTGGCCTGCGCGGGTCTTGCGCCACGGCGTCGGCGTAGCGATCCAATAGCTGGTCACGCGGCTCGGTCATGCGTACTCCTGCAAAAGTTCGCGCAAGCGGCCGCGCGCATAGCGCAGGCGGCTTTTTGCGGTCTCAAAACTCACACCCGTGGTCGCAGCAATCTCTTGCACATCCATGCCTGCTTCAGCTTGCAACATAAACGCCTCGCGCTGAGCAAACGGCAGTTGCTCTATGGCTTCCAGCAAAGCCTGGGCCTGCTCTTTGGACTCCAGGCGTTTAAGCGGCCCAAAGCCTGAATTGGCCGCCAGTGTTTGCACCAGACCGATGCTGTCGGACTCGGCATCTTCATCCAGGCTGACATGGTGTTTGGCCGTGCGAAAGTAATCGATCAAACGGTTGTGGGCCAACGTGAACAGCCAGGTCTTGAACTTGGCGGTCGGCCGGTACTGGGGTGCCTGGCGGGCCAATGCAAACCACACGTCCTGCAGCAGATCATCGGCTACCGCCTGCACCCGAACGCTTCTGAACACATAGCGCCAGACGCCCATTTCATGGCGGTCGTAGAGCAGGTTGAAGGCCTGTAGGTTGCCAGAAGCGTAGCGCAGCATCAGCGACTCGTCGGTCTCGGGGTGGAGGTCGGTAACGCTGGCCATGGGCCGCATTATGGGCCGCCTCCAGCGCTCAATAGCGTCTTGCGGGTGGATCGGGCACGTATGACAGGCTATCCGAGTTGGGAAAGGGGTTGGGGATATGCCCGGGCCGCTCTTGGATGACACCCGCAGCTATCAGGTTTTGGCGGCTGTCGTAGCGAATCGTGATGACTTCATTGGGCTGCGATTGCAGGCGCTCAAAACTGGTTTGCGATACGTATGAATCCTCACGCTGGCCGTGACCCGTACCCAGCTTGGGGGAGGGCATGGCGGGGCGCGCATAAGACTGGACCGTTGCATCCGCTGATCGGCTGTGCTCGGCCATGGCTTCCCTGGGTGCCACGGTGGCGGGCGCGGGCGCTGCGGCACCCATGCTCTTTTGCGTCATGGATGGGTTCGCAGTTGGGGGTGAAGACGCAGCGTTGTCTGCACGGCTTTCTTTGAGTTCCCGCTCCTGGCGGTAGGGCCGGGGCGATTGCACGGCGACCGGCTCCGGCAGGCGTTCCTTGAATATCGCCACACCGATCACACCGACCTGGTTGGGCCTGCCGGTGCGTTCGGCATACGAGTCGCTCGCAGCTGCAAATTCAAATGCGGCCACTTCGGTATTGCTCTTGCGCCAACCGGTTATCTGGTAGTTGTACCAGGCGCCAAAAACATAGCCGGTCTGTCCCCAGGCTGCGGTCGCGCCATTGACCACGTTGACGCCGTCGACCGAGGTGACCGCCATCACGCGCTCGCCGATTTTGTTGCGGATGGCGATGGCATAGCGCGCGCCGGGCGCGCCGGCCACCCAATATTCGCCTTTGCTGAAATACACCGGCAGAGTGGCACCTGTATTGCGGTCTATTACGGTGACATCCGCCAGACGGCCCACCGCCTGCGCCTGTAAACCACTGCAAACCAGGACCATGGCCATACCCAGGCGGCTTAGATTCTTGTACATGCTGACTCCAAAATTTGGTTGAGGAGTGGATTGAAACGAAGCAGGCCGCGCGATGGGGTTAAATTTTCGAAACAATTTCTTCTCGATCTCCTGCAATGAATTCATTGACACCGCCAACATGGCGTGCCGAGTGACATTTACTTACACCAGGGACACAGTAAGGCTGACGGATAGATTGCAAGTCTTGAAGGCATTTGAGGGGCATATCTATGCCTAAAGTATTTGGCTCTATGAACCAAAGTCCCTCGTGCAATAAGGCTTAACAGCTACAAAATCCATAGCGTAAATGATCGATGTACTGGTTGAGTCGTCCAGCGCCGCCGATTGCCAATCCGCGTCCAGCGTGTGCTGTCATACAGACACGGCGCGCCGTCTGCGTAGGATTGCATATGAGTTTGTGCACCCCGGGTGGCATCACAAATTTTGGAGCCAGAGGCCATTTTGACCGGGTTCTTTTTCGTCGAAGTTTATATATTGGAGGTTCTATACATGGACACAATCATCACTCCCCAAATGCTGATCGTCGGCAGTCTGGTTGCCTTGCTACTCGTGGCGTTGGTGGCACGGCATTTTGCGCAACGCAGACACGACCACGGCACGAGCAACCGCTTTGGTGCAGACCACAGCCACGATATCTTTGAGATGAGTCGCCGCACGCAGGCCGAGGAACACCGCAACGAGCGTGACCGCTTGGCGCCTACCCTTAACCACTAAATGGATTGCAGATGGACGTGCCAGGCAACTTGCGTTAAGCGATCTGGCAGACAGACGCAAAAAAGGCTGGTCGTCATAGTTAGGACATGCGGTTCACTTTGACCGCGTACTACCAAAAGAGGACCTGCCATGAAATTCTTAATTCCATCCGTTTTGCTGATCTCCGTCTTGGGCCTGGGTGCATGCACCGGCCCTATGGGCCCTCCCGGCGCGACCGGTGACACGGGTGCCACGGGCAACCAAGGCAATACGGGTAACACTGGCAATACCGGTCGCCAAGGCTCTACTGGTTACACCGGCGCAACAGGTGCAACCGGCAACCAAGGCAACACGGGTAATACTGGCTACACCGGCGCAACTGGCTCAACCGGTGCAACGGGTGATACCGGTGCAACTGGAAACCAAGGCAACACGGGTTATACCGGTGCTACCGGAGCCACAGGATCCAAGGGCAATACGGGCAATACCGGGACCTCTGGTGGCGCAACCATCGTGGTTGTTCCGCCCACCAAGTAAGTCGAATCCAGTTCACTCAAAAGGGCTGACGCCGCACCCTCTCCAAGGCGCATATGCCATGCGTCTTGGCGTTCTGTAGCGCATGCGTCACCCGCTGTTTTGTAAGCAGCGCAATCCGGCGACAATCGGATTTATACATACAATTCTCTCAGTCCCCTTGTCGGCAACTGAGCAGTTCATTTCATGCATCCACTTTTGAAGCGGGCTTGCGGCCTTGCGCTGGTCATCCTGAGTCTCACCGTACAAGCGGAATCCCCATTTTCATTCGCAAAAACGCCGGGTAAGTTGCCCAAAGATGTGGTGCCACTGGAATACAAAATCCATATCGTGCCCGACCTCACGGCCTTCACTTTTGGCGGGTCTGAAGACATCACCATCGACGTCCGCAGCGCCACCCGCAAGATTGTGCTCAACGCCAGCCTGCTCGAAATAGACTCCGCCACGCTGACCGGGCAGGGTCTGCCGATGCAAAGCTTGCAACCCAAGCTTGACGCCGAACAGCAGACTCTCAGCCTAGCATTGCCCCACATATTGGCAAAGGGCCATTACACGTTGTCGTTGCGATTTCGCGGCGTCATCAACCGTACGGCCCAAGGGCTGTACTACGACCGCTATAAGGTGGGTGCCGATGAGAAGATCATGATCGGTAGCAATCTGGAAGCTACCGATGCGCGAATGTTCTTCCCGTCGTGGGACGAACCAGTTTTCAGAGCCCGCTTCCAACTGACGGCCGATGTGCCCGCCAGCTTTACCGCCCTCTCCAACATGCCGGTGCAGAACGAGCAGACGTTGCCCAACGGCAGCAAACGCATTCGTTTTGCCATGACGCCCAAGATGTCAACCTACTTGGTCGTGTTGGCAGCCGGTGAACTGGAGCGCAGCAGCGCCATGCAGGACGGGACCGAGATTGGCGTGGTGACGACGGTCGGCAAGCAAGCGTCCGCAGCCTACGCGCTGAAGGCGAGCCAGGATCTTGTGCACTACTACAACGATTATTTTGGTGTGCGCTACCCACTGCCAAAACTGGACCAGATTGCAGTGCCGGGCGGCTTTGGCGGTGCCATGGAGAACTGGGGCGGGGTCATCTACAACGAGGCCACCATGTTGTACGACCCGTCCAAGAACCCCATTAGCACGCAGCAACGCGTGTTCTCGGTAGTGGCCCACGAAACCGCCCACCAGTGGTTTGGCAACCTGGTGACCATGGCTTGGTGGGACAACCTGTGGCTGAACGAATCCTTTGCATCGTGGATGGAATCCAAGGCCACGGCCCATTTCAATCCGGCATGGCAAATCGCGTTGAGCGCCAATGGCTCGCGCGAACTGGCGATGGTTGAAGATGCCCTGAAAAGTGCGCACCCCATCTACCAGCCTGTGGCCAACGAGAGCCAGGCTGCCGAGGCCTTTGACCGCATCACCTATGAAAAAGGTCAAGCCTTTGTGCGCATGCTGGAAGCCTACTTGGGCGAAGAAGCCTTCCGCAAAGGCATACGCAGTTACATCGCCAAGCACCAATATTCCAATACCACCAGTGCTGACTTGTGGGCCGCGCTCTCAGAAGCATCGGGCAAACCGGTGGAAAAAATAGCCCTGGATTGGACGCTGCAGTCCGGCTTTCCGCTGGTCAGTGTGGATGCAGTGTGTGTGAAAGGCCAACGCAAGATTTCTTTGCGCCAGCAGCAATTCTTAATGGATCCCGATAGTAAAACCAACCGACTGTGGAGCGTGCCGGTGCAAATCGGCAGCGTAGGCGGCAAGCCGGACTACGTGCTGTTGGACCGTCGCAGCCAGACCGTGTCGCGCCCCGGCTGTGATGGGCCTGTGGTTGTTGACCCTGAAAGTGTGGGCTACTACCGCGTACAGTATGCGCCGCTGCTGCTGGCGGAGCTGACACACAACCTGAACCAATTGCCCGACAGCGCGCGCGTGAAAGTCGTTACCGACGCCAGCGTGTTGTTTAGTGAGAGCCGCCTGCCGGTCGCCAGTTTTTTTGACATCGTCAAAACGCTGGCAGACGAGCCGCGCGCAGCCGTCTGGGCGGTACTTCTGGACCGACTGGAAGACTTGGATGATCTGGCCCGCGGCGATGGCACCACGCGCCGGGATCTGCGTCGCTATGCCATTGCGGCTGTGGCCCCCAAGTTCAAGCAGTTGGGCTGGGACAGCCTGGCCGGTGAATCCGTGGACCGCGCCCAAACACGCGTTGCCCTGTTGCAGTTGTTGGCCGCAATGGGGGATGAAGCCACCATCCAGGAAGCCCGCTCCCGGTTTGCGCGCTATCTGTTGGAGCCCGCAAGCCTGCCCCCAGCGCTATTGGCCGTCGTCATGAGAACCGTTGGTAGCAACGCAGACCAAGCCACCTACGACAAACTGATAGAGCTGGCGCGCAATGCCGAAGGCACGGAAGAAAAGAATCGCTTTTACGGCGCTGCTTTTTTAGCGAAGGATCCGCAGTTGGCGGCACAGGCTTTGCCCTTGGCCCTGTCCAAGGACTTGCCGCCTTTGGTTGCCAGCAGTGTGATGTCTGGTCTGGCCCATGAACACAACGCGTTGGTCTGGGCCTACGCACAGCAAAACGCCGATGCTTTGCTGCAAATGCAGCCCGACTACCAGCGCAATGCGTATCTGCCCGCGTTGGTACGCAACAGCAGTGACGCGGCCCAAGCCGATGCGTTGCTGTCGTTTGTGAAATCACACCTGCCCCCGGAGGCCCAGGTACTGGCACAACGCAGCGCCGAAGGCATACGCTTGCGCGCACTGCGCAAAGCGCGCTTGATGCCGCAGTTGGCGCAGTGGCTGAGGGAGACCAAGGGGGGCTGATGGGCGAGGCGCAACCTGCTGCTCGTAGGCTGAGCGCTTTGAAGTGGCCTCACGGTGGTGCGCAAAGACCTGCTGCTGGGCCAAAATAAAAGCCCTCCGTGTGGAGGGCTCCTGTTGGTGGGCGAGCCCGTGGTTTAGGCGAACACGCCCGCCGTGTCCTGCATGCGTTCTGACACTTCACCCAGGTGGTGCAGGCTGTCGCCAAATGTCATTTCCAATTGCGTGAGTTTCTTGAAGTAGTGGCTGACGATGTATTCGTCCGTCACGCCAATGCCGCCATGCAGTTGCACCGCTTGTGCAGCCACAAAACGCATGCTCTGACCCAACTGGTACTTGGCGCGGGCCATGGCGGCGCGGCGCTCGGGGGCGGGGGCATTGAGCTTGAGGCTGGCATAGTAGCTCATGGAGCGGGCCAGTTCGAGCTGCATCTTCATGTCGGCCGCGCGGTGGCGCAGGGCCTGAAAGCTGCTGATGACCACGCCAAATTGCTTGCGCGTGTTCATGTATTCGGCAGTGATGGCCATGGCCTTGTCCATGACCCCCACGGCCTCGGCGCAACTGGCGGCAATGCCGATGTCCACCGCGTGTTCCAGTGCTGTCAAGCCGTTGGCGGTAATCAGCGTGGCGGGTGCATTTTTGAATGTAACTTCAGCGGCACGGCTGCCGTCTTGCGTGCCATAGCCGCGTGTGGTTACGCCGGCGGATTGGCGTTCGACCAGGAACAAGGCCAACTGGCTATTGATCTTGGCTGGCACGATGAATGCATCGGCGTCGTCACCCACGGGTACTACACTTTTTGTAGCATTCAACACATAGCCGCCGGGGGCTTGCGTGGCTTTTGCTTCACACAGGTCCAGCTTGTAGCGGGCTGCACGCTCTTGATAGGCTAACACCACCAGCCTTTCTCCGCTGGCGATTTTTGGTAACCAAGCGGCCTTGGTCGCACTGTCGGCATAGCCGGCCAACACGGCACCGGCGATCAGGGATTGGGTCAGGGGTTCAAGCACAATACCTCGGCCCAACTCTTCCATCACCACCATGCCTTCGACGGGGCCCATGCCCAGTCCGCCATCGTCTTCGGGCACATACAAGCCGCACAAGCCCAACTCGGCAATTTCGTTCCACGCGGCGCGGTCAAAGCCGCCCGCTTTTTCGGCGGCGCGGCGGCGCTCAAAGGTGTAGCCCTTGTCGACCCATTTGCGCACGGCATCTCCGAGTTGTACTTGGTCGTCAGAAAAATCAAAATCCATGTTGTTCTCCAATAAGTTGAGGACAGAGCTTGCCGCGCTGCGGCTGCGGTCTGTCCCGCAAGGTTTCAAGTTTTAGCTGAGAACGGTCTGTGCCACGATGTTGCGTTGCACTTCGTTCGACCCACCATAAATAGTGGTCTTGCGCATATTGAAGAAGGTCGATGCCAGCGGCGCGTTGGCCACTTCTGCGCCAGGGAAGTCGCCTTGCCAGCCGGCTTCCATCGCCTCGCGGATCAGTGGCAGTGCAAAGGGCCCGGCGGCCAGCATCATCAGCTCGGAATAGCGTTGCTGAAGCTCGCTGCCGCGAATCTTCAACAGGCCGGCAATGTCCAGCGAGTTCTTGCCAGATTTCTCGGCGGCCAGTACCCGAAGCACCAGCATCTCGAGTGCGACGACGTCCACTTCCAGCTTGGCGATTTCGTCGCGGAAGCGGCTGTCTCCCCAAACGCCTTCGCGCTTGGCAATGCGCTTCAAGCGCTCCAGCTCGCGCTTGGCGCGGTTCACGTCGGCGATATTGGTGCGCTCGTGGCTCAACAGGTGCTTGGCATAGGTCCAGCCCTTGTTCTCTTCTCCGATCAGGTTCTCAGCCGGCACGACTACGTTGTCGAAGAACACTTCATTGACTTCGGCCTCGCCGTCCAGCAGCACAATCGGGCGCACGGTAACGCCGGGTGACTTCATGTCGATCAGCAGGAAAGAAATGCCGGTTTGCGGCTTGCCCTCGGTGCTGGTGCGCACCAGGCAAAAAATCCACTCGCCGTATTGACCCAATGTGGTCCAAGTTTTTTGGCCATTCACCAGAAAGGTATTGCCTTGGCGCTCCGCACGCGTCTTAACCGATGCCAGGTCAGAACCCGATCCCGGTTCGCTGTAGCCTTGGCTCCACCAGACTTCGCCGCTGGCGATGCCAGGCAAAAAGCGTTGCTGCTGTTCGGCATTGCCAAACGCCATGATGACGGGCGCGACCATCACTGGGCCGAAGGGCACGACCCGCGGTGCGCCGGCCAAGGCGCATTCTTCTTCAAACAAGTGCTTTTGCACGGCGTTCCAGCCGGGACCGCCAAACTCTTTGGGCCAGGCATGGCCTAGCCAACCCTTCTTACCCAGAATCTTGGCCCAGCGCTGCATATCGTCGCGGGTTAGTTCTAGCGCGTTGTGTACCTTGTGTGCCAGTTCGGTGGGCAGATTGGCCCCCACCCAGGTGCGAATGTCTTCGCGGAATTGCTGCTCTTCAGGGGTAAATGCCAAGTCCATCCAATATTCTCCAAGTAGACATACCGCTTTTTAGCACGGTCGTTCGATTCACTCTGTCAAAGTTGTGACAGGCGCTTGGAGCAGGCTCGACAGGGTCTCTGCGCTTGAACCGATCACCTAGCGATAAAACGCCTCTACCGTTCCCTTCAGCTTGATCAACACCGGGTTGCCCCTGCGGTCCACGGTCTTGCCGGCCGGCACCTTGACCCAGCCTTCACTGATGAAGTACTCTGCCACATCATTGCGCTCTTTGCCATTGAGGCGAATGCCGATATCGTGCTCGAACACCGCGGCATTGAAATGCGGGCTGCGTGCGTCGGTGGACAGATGGTCGGGCAGGGCGGGGCGTTCAGTCGTTTCGGTCATGGTTATCGCCTTCGTGTTCGATGTTTTAGGATGCGGGTTGAGGGATTAAAGGGGCGGGTCTGATGGTGCAACGCCCAGCTCAGCACACAATTTTTGCACGGTCTCGCGCAAACTTGCCACTTCCGCTTCGAGGCGTTCAATGCGCTCAGCCGTATTGCCGCTGCTGGATGCACCGTCAGCGGGACGACCGGATGTAGCCACTGCAGACGCATCTACCGGGCCGCACAACAGATGGGCCCAGCGCTGCTCACGCGCGCCACTGGCACGCGGCAGTTTGACGACCAGCGGGCCGCCTTTCTCCGCTGCGCGGTCTTGTAGTTCTTCTAGAAAACCTTCCACCGACGAAGTGTCGGCAAAGCGGTACCAGCGCTCGGCATTCAGTCGCAACTCGCCCGCCGTTTGCGGTCCGCGCAGCATCAGCAGGCCCAGAACAACGGCAGATTGTTCTGGCACGCCCACGCCGCGTTGGAAGTTGTGTTCATAGCGCGCCACCCGACTGCCGCTGGATGCGCGCACCAGGTTCAATGGAAGCAGGCTGTCGAGAGCGGTCGCGATCTCCGCCTCTGTGATATTCATCAACGGATCGCGGCTGCTTTTCTGGTTACAGCCCAACATCAGTGCGTTAATCGACAGCGGGTAGCTGTCGGGTACGGTGCGGGCCTTCTCCATCAAAGTGGCCAGCACGCGCGACTCAACTGCTGTGAGGTTTACGGCGGCTGGCGTTGGCGTGTCTGTGCTTGTGTTCATGGGTGGTATGGCGTGTCGACTCAATAGCGGTTCAAGGCGCAATTATCGGGGCTAGCCCATCCGGTGATTTAGTGCTTCTTGATCTGTGAGCTCTTCGTGCCCTTAATGCTCAGGCTTGGTCATGACGTCTTACCCTTGCTGCCACCAAACACCAGGTCAGCCTCGATGAACTTAAGGAACACCCGGCGATAATCCATGCCCACATGAAGAACATCGTTATTTTGATTTCCGGCAGCGGCTCCAACATGGCGGCCATCGTCAAGACGGCGCAACGTGAGGTCTGGACGCAGCGCATCGGTGCCAAGGTAGCAGCCGTCATCAGCAACAAGGCCGACGCCAAGGGCCTGGTGTTTGCGAGAGAGCACGGCATTGCCACTGCGATGCTGGACCATAAGGCCTTTGAATCACGTGAAGCGTTTGACACCGCATTGACCGGTCTAATTGACCGCTACGACCAGCCGGATGCTCCGGTGTTGGTGGTGCTGGCGGGTTTTATGCGCATTTTGACGCCGGGGTTTGTGGACCGCTTTGCCGGGCGTCTGGTCAATATCCACCCGTCCCTGCTACCGGCCTTTACCGGCATGCACACCCACCAACGCGCACTGGACGCCGGCTGCAAATTTGTTGGGGCGACGGTACACCAGGTCACGACTGTGCTGGATGCAGGGCAGATATTGGCCCAGGCGGTAGTGCCGGTGTTGCCCACGGATACGGCCGATACCCTTGCAGCCCGCGTGCTGACCCAGGAGCATCTCATTTACCCTAGCGCGATTGCAAATTTGCTACAAAAAAAGTAGCTGCTCACGCACGTTCCATGAGGGCTAGCGACCATTTTTATCGGCGTCAATGGCTGCTTGCAGCAGAATCCACTGGACATTCAATGCGCCCAGTGCTTGTTGCACTGCGGTTACATCGCCCTGTTTGGCAGTCTGCTCCACGCCATGCACCGCATGGCCGAGGGCAAGAGCACCGCTCATGCGGCTGGCACCGGTGATGCGATGCGCCACAGACGCAACGGCAGCCAAGTCCCCGGTTGCAAATGCGTGCGCCAGTTCATCCAGTCCGCTGCGGGTGGCTGTCATAAAGGTCTGCATCACGCTGGTGATAATTGCGGTCTCACTGCCAAACATGGCGCCTAGCACGCTGGCGTCGTATACCGCCGGGCGTTCAGGTGTCGTCGCCGCACATGCCAGCGCGGTAGGATCGGACTGATTCACGGGCTTGGTTCGGTTTAAAAAGAGATGGGCCTGGTGGTAGGGCCCGTTCGGCCCCGGTTCAGTTTAAATCAACGCCATAATCACAGTCTGCACAGAAAAGCAGCAACCCACAAGCCCATGAACCCAGATATTCCCTATTTGCTGGTCGTTGAGGACGAGCCCACACAGCGCCAGATCCTGACCGAGTACCTCTCGCGCCAGGGCCTGCGCGTAGCCGCTGTGCCCGACGGGCGGTTGATGCGCGAAGCCCTGCTGGTGGAGATGCCCCAATTGCTGCTGTTGGATGTAGGGCTTCCGGGTGAAGACGGTTTTGCGCTGGCGCGTTGGCTGCGAGAACGTCACCCCGCGCTGGGCATCATTATGGTGACGAGTGCATCGGATTCTGTGGACCGCATTGTGGGGCTGGAAACCGGCGCTGACGATTACGTGACCAAACCCTATGATCCGCGCGAGTTGCTGGCCCGCATCAAAAGCGTGCTGCGCCGCACGCAAGCGTTGGCTGCCCACCATACGGCACCGATGGCCAATACGGCTGAGGTTCAGCCGATTCCCCTGGGACGTTGTAGTTTTGACCGGGGTCGCCGTGTGCTGTTGACACCGGACGGCCTGCACGAACAATTGACCGCCACCGAATTCGACCTGCTGGATCTGTTTTGCCAACACCCCAACCGCCCGTTAACGCGTGAGTGGCTGCTGGAAACTACAAGCCAGCGCGACTACGATAGTAGCGACCGCAGTATCGATTTGCGAGTAACCCGACTTCGACGAAAGATTGAAGTTGATGCCGACAAGCCGCAAACCCTGCGCACGGTGCGTGGCGTGGGCTATATGCTGGTCCTGGACAAAGCCTGAAATTGCGATTGGTTGGACGCAGGGAGGGCGCACATCAGTGGATTGGAGAGGATGTTGGCTCTGGGGTCTACAGCAGAGCGGCGGTCGCCTGAATCTGCCGCGCGCCATACTTCTCCAAACATGTCCACGATTTCCACGCGGGTGAAGTAGCGGGCGATTTCCATGCACTCCGACAGAATGTTGGATGCAAACACATGGTCGCCACCGCCTACGGGGACTACATAAAAAGCATTGTTCATGTTGATTGGCTTCAATACACAAGAGGTCAGGTTTTTGTCACACCCGGTTTCATTGCGTGGCGCATCGTGCGTTCCGCCGTCTGTCCGGTGCGGCAAGTATGCTGAACCCACGTATCGCCTCCGTGTCAAGGCGACACGACTTTGTATCGTTTGTATCGCCGTTAGGCGTTCAATGATCGCAGCGTGTTCAGGAGGAGGTCGCGGGTGAAGGGTTTGGTCAGGCAGGCGTCGGCCATGGCCACGGCGATTTCCGCGGCCGGGTCGTCGCCCGTCGAACTGGTCAGGAGAATGAAGCGAACGTTGACCATTGCCGGGTTGGCGCGTATGGCAGCCAGCAGTTCGTAACCGGTCATGCGGGGCATGCGCACATCCGAAATCACCACATCGGGCGGTCCCGCCTGCACTTGCTCCAGCGCGGCACGGCCGTCTGGCGCAGTGGTAACGTCAAAGCCTTCCAGCCCCAGAAGGGTGGCTACCAGTTGGCGGATGCTGGGCTCATCGTCGACGATCAAAACGCGGGTCATTCGTTGATTGTGCTCACCTTGGCAAATCGCGCCTGTTTGACACAGTCGATCTCTATCTCTTCCAAAAACATTGCAGCGGGGCGTACCCAGAGACCATGGTCGCCGTAGAGTGCGCGGTATAGGGTCAGCGGTTCGAGCGTCTCGCTGTGGCGGACGGTGTCCACCACTTCGTAGATATTGCCTTTGTAATGGCGGTAAAGGCCGGGCGGGGTGATGATCATTGGGGGGAGGTTTTCAATACTCATGGGACAATACTAGCCAGTTGAGGACAGAGCTGCGCGTCGCTACGGTCTGTCCCGAAAAAATTTCACTATGCACCCAAAAGCTCTATTAGACGCCTGCGCCGAACTGGTCAGGCTGACTCTCAAATTCGACCACCCTGCCGACGCCATTGTGTCGCGCTTTTTCCGCGACAACCGAGGGTTGGGGCCGCGCGAACGCGCCACCATGGCTGAGACGGTCTATACCGTGCTGCGTAAAAAACTGTTGTTTGACCATTTGGCGCCCTCCGGCAGCGGGCCCAAGGAGCGTCGTTTGGCGATTTTGGGTTTCTACGGTCCCGGTGATTTTTTGCGCAGCGCCTTGAATGAGCAAGAGATCAAATGGCTGGACCAATGCGAAAAGGTGAGCCCGCACGACTTGATGGAACGGCACCGTCATAACCTGCCGGAGTGGCTGGTGGAACCGCTCAAGGCGCAATTGGGCGCTGAGTTTTGGCCACTCGTGGAGACGCTGAACCTGGGCGCTGGTCTCGACCTGCGCGTCAACACCTTCAAAGCCAAGCGTTCTGATGTGCAAAAAGAGTTGAACAAAGCCGGTATCAAGGCCGTCAACACCCCGTATTCCCCCTGGGGCCTGCGCATCGTGGGCAAGCCTGCGCTGAACAAGAATGAAGCCTTTGTGCGCGGTGATTTTGAGGTGCAAGACGAAGGCTCGCAATTGTTGTCCATGCTGCTGGATGCCAAGCGTGGCGAGATGGTGGTCGACTTTTGTGCCGGCGCCGGTGGCAAGACTTTGGCCATAGGCGCGTCCATGCGTAGCACTGGACGTTTGTATGCCTTTGACACTTCGGCCCACCGTTTGGATGCCTTTAAGTCGCGCCTCAAACGCAGTGGCCTGTCCAATGTGCACCCCGCTGCCATTGCCCATGAACGCGATGACCGCGTCAAACGACTGACCGGCAAGATGGACCGTGTACTGGTGGATGCGCCTTGTACGGGCCTTGGCACCTTGCGCCGCAATCCTGATTTGAAATGGCGGCAAAGCCTGCAGGCTGTGGATGAGATGGCGGTCAAGCAGGCGGCCATATTGCAAAGCGCCGCGCGTATGCTGAAACCCGGTGGTCGGCTGGTCTATGCCACTTGCAGCGTGCTGCCGCAAGAAAATGAGGCCATTGCCGAAGCCTTTTCTGCTGCCAACCCCGAATATGTTCCACTCGCGGCAGGTGATGTGTTGGCTGAGCTGAAGGTGGAAAACGCGGCAACGCTGTGCAGTGGGGGCGACACTGGACAGATGTACCTGCGCTTATGGCCGCATCGGCATGCGACCGACGGATTTTTTGCTGCGGTGTGGCAAAAAAATGCGCTAACAACTTAGGCGCCATCCCCTAAAATTGCGGTGTCTGCCAGATCTGATCTGGCCTCATAAGAATTATTTCTCGTTGTACAAAGAGACATGACTATGCTGTTACCCGATTGGGCCGTGTTGAATTCCGCCATTGATTGGCTTGCCCACGGCATGTGGGATCTGCGCTGGTGGCAAATTGTGTTGTTTACGTTGGCCATGACCCATGTCACGATGATCAGTGTGACCGTGTTTTTGCACCGTCACCAGGCCCACCGCGCGTTGGACCTGCACCCCATAGCCTCACATTTTTTCCGTTTTTGGCTGTGGTTGACCACCGGGCAGGTGACCAAGGAATGGGCGTCCATCCACCGCAAGCACCACGCCAAATGCGAGCAGCCAGATGATCCCCACAGCCCTCATGTATACGGCATCAGGACCGTGCTCTTGCAAGGCTATGAGTTGTACCGGGCTGAGGCCCTCAACAAAGAAACGTTGTCGCGTTACGGCCATGGCACCCCCAGCGATTGGATAGAACGCCATGTTTACACCGGGCTGTCATGGGTGGGGGTGGTGTTGATGGCGGTCATCGACTTGGCGCTGTTTGGCGCTGCGGGTTTGGTGGTATGGGCCGTGCAAATGGCTTGGACGCCGATCATGGCAGCCGGCATCATTAATGGTGCAGCACATTACTGGGGATATCGCAATTTTGAAGCCCCCGATGCCAGCAACAATATTTTGCCTTGGGGCATCTTGATCGCAGGTGAAGAGTTGCACAACAACCACCACACCTATCCTACGTCGGCCAAGTTGTCGGTGAAGCCCTACGAGTTCGACATCGGTTGGGTCTACATCAGCGTGATGCAGCGTGTAGGCTTAGCCCACGTCAAGAAGAGGCCACCCAAGGCTGCTTTTGGTGCAATCAGGCCGGTGGCTGATGAAAAAACGCTGGAAGCGTTGATCGCCAATCGTTACGAGCTAATGGCCGGTTATGCCAAGAGCATGCGCCAGGCAGCCCGGGCCGAGCTGGATGCCATGCGCGCCCGCAGTGCAGATGTGGCCGTCATCAAAGCCGCCAAGCGGTGGATGCACCGCGATGAGGAAAAAGTGCCCGCTTCCGCCGCACCAGAACTGGCCAAAGCCCGCGCTGCGTCGCCCATGTTGGACAAGATGGTGATCATGCGCGAAGAGTTGCGCCAGATGTGGTTGAACACTTCGGTATCGCGTGAACAGTTGGCAACTGACTTGCAGGGTTGGTGTTTGCGTGCGGAGGAAAGCGGCATTGCCGCGCTGCGCGAGTTTTCGATGAAGTTGCGGATGGCGCGGGCCTGAGTTGTAGTCAGGTTTTCGCCTTCGAGAGAGCCCGTTTTTAGCGGGCTTTTTTTCGTATGGACCGTTTGTAGCGTGTTTTTTTTGCACGCTCCAGATCAGTCGGGCTGTACGTTTTGCTCCGTGTCCCCCCCCCTTCGGGCTCCTCCTTTACCAGCGCAAAACGCACAGCCCGACTGATCTTACGGAGGGTTTGTGAGCCAACGCGGATCGATCCCCCCTTGCCAACTGGGGCGAGATAAGAAGGGGTAGCTCCGCCACAAGTTATCAAACGTAAAAAAGCCCGCACAGTGGCGGGCTTTTTTTGGACTGGAGAGAACCTGAATTACTTCAGCTTCATTTCCTTGTAGTCCACATGCTTGCGAGCTTTAGGATCAAATTTCTTGATCAGCATCTTCTCGGGCATGGTTTTCTTGTTCTTGCTGGTCGTGTAGAAATGACCAGTACCTGCTGTGGATTCCAGCTTGATTTTTTCGCGTCCGCCTTTGGTTGCCATGGTTTTGCTCCTTATGCCTGGCCACGTGCGCGCAAATCTGCGAGCACAACATCAATACCCTTTTTGTCGATCAAACGCAGACCTGCGTTCGAAATCCGCAGGCGAACCCAACGGTTTTCTGTCTCGACCCAAAAACGGCGGTATTGCAGGTTCGGCAGGAACCGGCGCTTGGTTTTGTTGTTGGCGTGGGAAACATTGTTCCCGACCATTGGGCCTTTGCCCGTAACTTCACATACGCGTGCCATCAGGACACTCCGATACATTAAAACGGCTATTACTGGCGATCAAAAATGCCTGGCTAACCTAGTTGGTTCGCTGGCCGATCCGATCTCGCTTTAGCCTCACCTCGCCAATGAAAAAGGGTGGCGGTAACCCCCCGCCAATTGATTGAACTCACTTGGCGGTAATTGCTATTGAAACCTGGCCCTCACGGGCAGAATTCAGCAAAGCCTCGAATTATAGCGCATGGCGAATTGGTAGGGGATATAGCCTGCTTCGCCGTGGGGGCTGTCCCCCAAGTTCTCAGTCCTGCTCAAGGAAGCGCTGTGCATCCAACGCCGCCATGCAACCCGTACCGGCACTGGTGATGGCCTGGCGGTATACATGGTCCTGCACGTCGCCCGCGGCAAAAACACCGGGAATAGAAGTTTGTGTGGCAAAACCTTTCAGGCCGCCTTGGGTGATGATGTAGCCGCCGGCCATTTCCAGTTGCCCCTGAAAGATATCCGTATTGGGCGAATGGCCAATGGCGATGAAGCAGCCGGTGAGCTTGATGTCTTCAGTCGTGTCGTCCTTGGTGCTGCGCACGCGAATGCCGGTCACGCCGGATGCATCACCCAGCACTTCGTCTAACGTGTTGAAGGTTTTGAGCTCGATCTTGCCGGAGGCAACTTTTTCCATCAATTTGTCGACCAGGATGGGCTCGGCCTTGAACTTGTCACGGCGGTGCACCAAGTAGACCTTGCTGGCGATGTTGGACAGGTACAGCGCCTCTTCCACCGCCGTATTGCCACCCCCGACCACGCAGCAAATCTGGTCGCGGTAGAAGAAACCATCGCAGGTGGCGCAGCCCGACACCCCCCGGCCCATGAAGGCGGTTTCAGAAGGTAGCCCCAGGTATTTGGCGGAAGCGCCGGTGGCGATGATCAGTGAATCGCAGGTGTATGTTTTGTCACCGGTCAGCGTAAACGGGCGTTTGGACAGGTCTACGGAGCTGATGTGGTCAAACAAGATTTCGGTCTTGAATCGTTCGGCGTGCTCCAAAAAACGTTGCATCAGTTCGGGGCCTTGCACGCCGTGCACATCGGCAGGCCAATTGTCGACCTCGGTGGTAGTCATCAACTGACCGCCCTGGGCCATGCCGGTCACCAGAACCGGGTTGAGGTTGGCGCGTGCTGCGTACACGGCGGCCGTGTAGCCAGCGGGACCCGAGCCCAGGATCAGGACTTTGGCGTGTTTGGGATCGGACATGAAGTAGGTAACCTTTTGTTGCGGAAGATGTGAGCGGGGCCGTGTACATTTCTGGGCAATGCAGGCCTTTTCAATGCGAACCCGATTGTAAGAAGTGCCGGCATGACTGTCCCGGAGCGATTTTGATGACAATGCTCAGTAACCTGGATTTGATCCGCAGGGTATCCCTGTTTTCCATGCTCACGCCCGAACAAGCCGAAGCGCTGGCTGCCACCGTATCGAAAAAGCGTTTCAAGCGCGGTGAGATTCTGGTGGAGCAGGGCCGGATGAGCAACGCGCTCTATATCGTACTGGCGGGCCGTACCCGCGTGTTGATGACCGACAACAAGGGTCGCGAGGTGATTCTGGCCACCCTCAAAGCGGGCGATTACGTAGGTGAGATGAGCCTCATCGACAACGAGCCTCACTCGGCCACCGTCGTTGCAGACCAGCAGGTGGACGTGTTGGTCCTGGAGCGCGACAGCTTTTTGCGATGCTTGAACGAAAACATGGAAATGGCCCACAGCGTGATGCGCGTGCTGGTTCAGCGCCTGCGCAGGGCCAGCGAAAACATCAGCTCCCTGGCGCTAGTGGGGGTCTACGGGCGGGTGGCCAAGGTATTGCTGGACTCTGCCACGCCAGACGCCACCGGCGCTTTGTTGATACGCGACAAGGTATCGCGACAAGACCTGGCCAAAATGGTTGGCGCCTCGCGCGAAATGGTCAGCCGGGTCATGAAAGACTTCGAAGTGCAGGGTTTTATCGAACTGCTGGACGCTGGAGTGGTGCGCGTGATCGAGCGGCGTGCGCATCCACGCTAAGCGGTCGGCGTAGACCGCAAGGGTTGCTGCGGCGTTAGAAAAGAAGGCTGCGTGCGTTAAGCTTGCAGCGACTGCCTGTTTTCACATGACATATTCCCTCCATACCCTTCAATCTTCTACCCCCCAGCGAAGCCCCCAGGCACCTACCGGCATGGGCCGCTTTGCCAACGAAATCGCGCTGATCGGCGGTTTTGTTTTTCTGGCCCTGTGGCTCACCGCACTGCTGACGTACTCGCCACTGGATGCCGCATGGTCTACCTCCGGTAGCGGCCTGGCCGTAGCCAACCGGGTCGGGCGCCTGGGTGCGTGGGTCGCCGATGTCAGCTATTTCCTGTTTGGATTTTCAGCCTGGTGGTGTGTGGCTGTAGGGGTGCGCCTGTGGCTGGCGTTGCTGGCCAACCGTTTGCGGGGTGACGTTTCCACCCGCGCGGTACCCCGAAAAATTGTTTTTTGGATCGGCCTGGCCTTTTTGTTGTACGGCAGCACATCGCTGGAATGGGCCCGCCTCTACAGCCTGGAGCCACGCCTGCCGGACCACAGTGGCGGCGCCCTGGGCTATCTGCTGGGGCCTTTGAGCGTCAAGTGGCTGGGCTTCTCGGGCTCGGGCTTGGTGGCTATCGCCCTTGGCGTCATCGGCGCGGCCCTGGTGTTCGGTTTCTCGTGGATGCATGTGGCCGAGCGCATCGGCGCCTGGGTCGATTCCCTGGTGCAGTCCCGCAAACAGGAACGGGAGCGCGCCGAGGATCGTGTACTAGGTCAGCGCGCCATGCGTGAGCGCGAAGAGATCTTGCTGGAAGAGCGTGAAGAAACCGTAGAGCACCACCCGCAACCCATGGTTATCCTGGAGCCGTTGGTGATGGACCCGCCGCGCAGCGAGCGCGTAGCCAAAGAGCGCCAAAAGCCATTGTTCACCGAGATGCCCGACAGCAAGCTGCCGCAGGTGGATTTGCTGGACGGCGCTTTGCTGCGCCAAGAGACGGTAGCCCCCGAGACGCTGGAAATGACCAGCCGCATGATCGAGAAAAAACTCAAGGACTTTGGCGTGGAAGTGCGCGTGGTGCTGGCCCAGCCCGGCCCCGTGATCACCCGCTATGAGATCGAACCGGCCACGGGCGTCAAGGGCTCACAGATCGTCGGTTTGGCCAAGGATTTGGCGCGGTCCCTGAGTTTGGTGTCTATCCGCGTAGTCGAGACCATTCCCGGCAAAAATTACATGGCGCTGGAGTTGCCCAATGCCAAGCGCCAGTCCATTCGTTTGAGTGAGATTCTGGGTTCGCAGGTCTACAACGACAGCAAGTCGTTGCTGACCATGGGCCTGGGCAAAGATATCGTGGGCAACCCCATCGTCGCCGACCTGGCCAAGATGCCCCACGTCTTGGTGGCCGGTACCACCGGCTCGGGTAAGTCGGTCGGTATCAACGCCATGATTCTGAGCCTGCTGTACAAGGCAGAAGCGCGCGATGTGCGCCTGCTGATGATCGACCCCAAGATGCTGGAAATGTCGGTTTACGAGGGCATTCCACACCTGATCGCACCGGTGGTGACCGACATGAAGCAGGCGGCGCACGGCTTGACTTGGTGCGTGGCCGAGATGGAGCGGCGCTACAAGTTGCTCAGCAAGATGGGTGTGCGCAACCTGGCCAGCTACAACAACAAGCTCGACGAAGCCAAAGCGCGCGGCGAATTCATCTACAACCCCTTTAGCCTGACCCCCGAGTCCCCCGAGCCGCTGGACCGCCTGCCCCACATCGTGGTCGTCATCGACGAATTGGCCGATTTGATGATGGTGGTGGGCAAGAAGATTGAAGAGCTGATTGCCCGCCTGGCGCAAAAGGCCCGCGCCGCCGGCATCCACCTGATATTGGCCACTCAGCGCCCCAGCGTGGACGTCATCACCGGCCTGATCAAGGCCAATATCCCGACCCGTATTGCCTTCTCGGTGGGCTCCAAGATCGACAGCCGCACCATCCTGGACCAGATGGGGGCCGAGGCGCTGCTGGGCATGGGCGACATGCTCTACATGTCCAGTGGCTCGGGCTTGCCCATCCGCGTGCACGGTGCCTTTGTCAGCGATGAAGAAGTGCACCGCGTGGTCAGCTACCTCAAGAGCCAGGGCGAACCCAATTACGTCGAGGGCGTGCTGGAAGGCGGCACGGTCGATGGCGAGGGTGAAGCCGGCGCCGAGGGGGGACCCAGCGGCGAAAAAGACCCCATGTACGACCAGGCGGTGGAAGTGGTGCTTAAGAACCGCAAAGCCAGCATCTCGCTGGTACAACGCCACTTGAAGATCGGCTACAACCGCGCCGCCCGTTTGGTCGAAGATATGGAGAAGGCTGGTTTGGTCAGCTCCATGAGCACCAACGGCCAGCGCGACATCCTGGTGCCCGCGCGCGCTGAATGACTATGACAACAACGAAGGCTGCTGTGAAGAAAATCTTGATCGCTACACTTTTAATAGCTGGATACGGAGTATCCGCGAGGGCTACAGGCCTGGAAAGCTTGGAGTCATTTGTGAAAACCGTGAAATCGGCGCACACCGACTTCACCCAAGTGGTGACCGTCCCGGCCAAAGAAGGCCAAGCCGCGCGCACCAAGACATCCAGCGGGGTCTTTGAGTTTTCCCGCCCTGGGCGTTTCCGCTTTGTCTACAAAAAGCCGTTTGAACAGACCATCGTCGCGGATGGCCAAACACTGTGGCTGTATGACGTGGATTTGAACCAGGTGACCGCGCGCAAGCAGGCGCAGGCCCTGGGCGCAACCCCCGCCGCGCTGATTGCATCGGCCGCCGATCTGAAAGCCTTGCAAGCCGACTTTGTGCTCAAAGCGGATGCCGACAGCGAAGGCCTGGAGTGGGTGCTGGCCACCCCCAAGGCCAAGGACAGTGCGTTGCAAACGGTGCGCGTTGGCTTCAAGTCCGGCGAGTTGGCGGTGTTGGAGATCATGGACAGCTTTGGCCAAAAATCCAGCCTGCGTTTCAATGCGTTCAAGGCCAACGCGGCGATAGAAGCTACCGCCTTTCAGTTCAAGCCGCCGGCAGGCGCTGACGTCATTCGCCAGTAGCACGGCGTAACGGCCACACCATGCAAAAGCATTTTTCGGAGATCACGGGCCGCCAGCGGCTGCTGTGTGGCGGTAGTGTAGGCGCCACACTTGCGCTGCTGCCGCTGCCTATCACGTGGTCGACCCAAGTGCTGTTGTCGTGGTGCGCGGGCTGCTTTACGTTTTTGGGACTCGCTTGGTGGCTGGCCGTGCGCTTTGACGCCAAACGCACCCGTGAGCGCGCCTTGTCGCAGGATCAATCCAGTTGGGTTCTCTCCGTTTTGCTGTTGCTGTCGGTCTTTGCCAGCGCAGGCGCCATTGCCCTGATGCTGCAGCATGTGAAAGACCTGGCTACGGTCCAGCGTATCGCACATCTGGCGCTGTCCATGCTGGCGCTGGCGGCCTCGTGGCTGCTGATGCAAACGACTTTTGCTTTCCACTACGCCCATCTCTACTACCAGTGCGAATCGCGTGACCGGGCTGTGGGTGCTGGGCTGCAATTTCCTGGCAAGCAAGCGCCGGATTATTTCGACTTTTTGTACTATGCCCACGTGGTGGGCATGACGTCTCAGGTGTCTGACGTAGTGGTCACCGCCCGCCACATGCGCCGGCTCACCCTGCTCCACAGTCTGGCAGCCTTTGCCTTCAACATGTTGGTGCTGGCGCTGAGCATCAATGTGATGGCGGGTGCAATTCAATAGAGCCCCCACGCTCCACCGCTCGCGCGGGTCGCTGCCCCCCATGGGGGCTGTTTCACCTTGGGGCGGCCCGGCGGTGAAACCAAGCCTCGCGCCGGTCTTCTCTACTTGCGGCTGAACCGCACCAGCCCGGTCGACAGGCTGGTGCCCACCACGATGACCACGCCACAGATCAGCATCCAGGTTGTCACCTCTTCACCCAACAACACCACGCCATACAGCAGCGCAAACACCGGTATGGCAAAGGTGACGGACAGCGCGCGTGCCGGGCCGGCCCGCTCGATGAGGCGAAAGTACAGGATGTAGGCCACGCCGGTGCACAGCACACCCAATGCCACCACAGTTAGCCACGCGTTCAGCGATACGGGCTGTTCGGGCCAATACCACCAGGCCAAAGGCACCAGACCGACGGATGCGCCGAGTTGGCTGCCAGTCGCGGTCACCAACGCGGGCAGGCCCGTCAGGTAGCGCTTGGTGAAGCTCGCTGCTAAGCCGTAACACAGCGTGGCCAAAAGGCAGGCCAGCACGGCCCAGCCGGTAGCAATGCCGCTGGCGTCCGGCTTGAAACTGGCCTTGTTCCAGGCCAGCAGAGCTACCCCGGCAAAGCCAATCAGCAAACCAACGGCGCGCGAGCCGGTGGGGCGGTCCTTGAGCCAAGCCCAAGCGATCACGGCACCAAACAACGGCGTGGTCGCGTTCAAGATCGACGACAGGCCAGTCGTGATCGATAGCAGCGCAAAACTGAAGCAGGCAAACGGGATGGCCGAATTAAAAATGCCGACCGCAAAGCTCAATTTCCAATGCTGGCGCAGGCTGGGGCCATGGCCGCGCAACAGCAGGATGGGCATCAGAAACAGCGAAGCAATCGCCACCCGAAGGCCCGCTGTAGCGAATACACCCAGTTCCTTGGCGCCCGCGCGAATGAACAGAAAGGACGCGCCCCAAATCGCCGCCAACAGCACAAAATCCAGCAGCCAGACTTTGGGCGGGGTTGCAACGGCTTTCGCGTGGACGACCGCACTCGCAGCCACGGGTGAGGCTGCCGTTGTAGAGTGGTGCACGCTCACAGGTGGCTCTCCAGTTGCAGCAGCGCGACCTTACGCGGCAGGCCACCGGCGTAACCCGTCATGGCCCCATTGCTGCCTACCACGCGGTGGCAGGGCACGATGATGCTGATCGGGTTGCGACCGACGGCTCCACCTACGGCGCGCACCGCGGCGGCGTTGCCAATGGCCTGGCCGATCGCGCCATAACTTGTGGTCGCGCCAGGCGCAATATCCAGCAGCGCGTTCCATACGCGCTGCTGGAAGGCGGTGCCATTGCCCAGGTCTACCGGGACGTCGAAGTGGCTGCGTTCGCCGGCAAAGTATTGCCGCAATTCTTCGCTGGCCAGGCGCAACAGCGGGTGGTCTGGCGACTCGGGCCACTGGCTGAAGTCGGGCGCGTGCTTTTGGCCGTCAAAGCCCACCCAGACCAGCGCCTCATCATGGGCAACCAGGGTCATGGGCCCCCAGGGGCTGGCGAGTGCGCAGCGAACGATTTT